>JBDHRZ010000277.1:0-4686 GCA_039807845.1 Rhodoferax sp. | reverse complement strand
GCGATCGTCGTCAAACTGATGGTCGAGCGCCTCGAACTCGAATCGGAACATGGCAAGCGGGTGATGGGCGTGCTGCTGTTCCAGGACCTGGCCGTGGTGCCATTGCTGGTCCTCATCCCGGCGCTGGGCAACGCAAGCGGGAACCTGGCGCTGGCGCTGACACTGGCCGGGCTGAAGGCGACCGTGCTGGTCGCCGTGCTGCTGGTGGGTGGCCAGCACGTGATGCGCCGATGGCTGACGCTGGTGGCACGGCGCAAGAGCGAGGAGTTGTTCGTGCTCAACCTGCTGCTGGTCACGCTGGGACTGGCCTGGCTGACGGAGCTCGCCGGCCTGAGCCTGGCGCTGGGTGCGTTCATCGCCGGCATGCTGATCTCGGAGACCGAATTCAAGCACCAGGTCGAGACCGACATCCGGCCGTTCCACGACGTGCTGCTGGGCCTGTTCTTCATCAGCATCGGCATGCTGCTCGACTGGCGACTGGTGCTCGAGCGCTGGCCGCTGGTGCTGTTGCTGGTCACGCTGCCGGTGCTGTTCAAGGCGATCCTGGTGACGCTGCTCACCAGGGGTCTGGGATCCTCCTGGGGCATCTCGCTGCGCGCCGGCCTGTATCTCGCGCAAGCCGGGGAATTCGGCTTCGTACTGCTCACGCTCGCGCAGAAGAATGCGCTGGTGCCGCCGACGCTGCTCAACCCGATCCTCGCCAGCATGGTGCTGTCGATGCTGGCCACGCCTTTCATCATCATGTACAGCAACCGCATCGTGATGCGGCTGGTCTCCAGCGACTGGCTGCAGCAGTCGCTGCAGATGACCACCATCGCGCGCAAGTCGATCAGCGCCAACAAGCACGTGATCATCTGCGGCTACGGCCGCTGCGGCCAGAACCTGGCCCGCTTGCTCGATGGCGAGGGCATCCCCTACATGGCGCTGGACCTGGACCCGGACCGGGTGCGCCAGGCTGCAGCCGCGGGTGACTCGGTGGTGTTCGGCGACGCGGCCCGGCTGCAGGCGCTCATGGCCGCCGGGCTGGCCCGCGCCAGCGCGTTGGTGGTCACCTACGTCGAGATGCAGGGCGCGCTCAAGGTGCTCGACCATGCCAGGGCACATGCGCCGCAGGTACCGGTCATCATCCGTACCCGTGACGACCACGATCTGGAGCGGCTGCGTGCGGCCGGCGCCGCTGAAGTGGTGCCCGAGGCGATCGAAGGTTCCCTGATGCTGGCCAGCCACGCGCTGGCACTGATCGGCGTGCCGATGCGCCGGGTGATCCGGGTGGTGCAGAACCAGCGTGACGCGCGCTACAACCTGCTGCGCGGCTATTTCCACGGTGCCGACGACGACACGGTCGACGAACTGCACAACGAGCGGCTCACCACGCTCACGCTGCCATTGGGAGCACGCGCGGCCGGCAAGCCGATCGGCCAGTTCGCGCTGCAGGCCCTGGGGGTGCGGGTGGTCAACCTGCGCCGCAACGACGGCCGATCGCAGGCGATCGCAGACGACACCCGGCTGGAGAACGGCGACACGCTGGTGCTCTCGGGCATGCCCGAGGACCTGTCCATCGCCGAGCAGCGACTGCTGCAGGCACAATGACGCGGTGCCCCGGCCCGCCCCCCCTCTCTCACCGTGAGCGACCCATCCATGCACGAGCCCAGCGTCAGCCAGTACCTGCGCAACCATATCCGCACCGTGCCCGACTGGCCGGCACCCGGTGTGCAGTTCCGCGACATCACACCGCTGCTGCAGGATGCCACGGTATTCCGGGTGCTGGTCGATACCTTCGTGCACCGCTACCTGGATCGACAGCGGCGCCCGGACATGGTAGCCGGGCTGGACGCGCGCGGCTTCATCATCGGCGCAGTCGTGGCGTACGGGCTCAACGTCGGCTTCGTGCCGATCCGAAAAAAGGGCAAACTGCCCTTCACCACGGTGGAAGAGACATTTGCCCTCGAATACGGCAGCGCCACGGTCGAACTGCACACCGACGCGGTGAAGCCAGGCGACCGGGTATTGCTGATCGACGACCTGATCGCCACCGGAGGCACCATGTTGGCCGGCAAGAAGCTGCTGGAAAAACTCGGTGCCACCGTGATGGAAGGCGCTGCGATCGTCGATCTGCCCGAACTCGGCGGCTCGTCCAGGCTGCGCTCGAGCGGACTGGAACTGTTCACGCTGGTCGAGTTCGCCGGGCACTGATCGGGCGGACGAGCGGCCGCCCGAAGCCGCTGGCCCACCCCCGTCGGGGGCAGCGGGCAAGCGTGCGGGCAGTCTTGTCTCGGAATCGACTCAAGTCACCGCGATGCGCCTGCGGTTGCTCACCAGACGCCGCGCCATGATCGCACCCAACACCATCGCCAGTGCGAGCGCCACCCCAGGCTGGCGGTTGGCCAGTTCGGAAAACCGCATCGGACTGAGCGTCCACAGCCGGCAGTCGCTGCCGGCCTGCACGGTCGCGCTGCGGGCCATGCGCGAGAAGAACCCGCCTTCCCCGATCACGGTGCCGGCGCCCACTGCGGCCAGGTGAATCTTGCTGGCGGCATCCTCGAAATGCACCGTCAGCATGCCGGACTCGACGAAATACAGCGTGCGGTCCTCGGCACCCTGCGCAATCAGGATGCGGCCGGCCGCGACCTCCATCGGCTGCATGTAGCTGGCCAGCACATCCCACTGGGCAGCCGTGATGCCGTGCGACAGCGTGGGATCGCTCGTATTGCCGGCAATCGCTTCGAGCAAGGCGCGGATGTCGGCCTTGTGCGACGGGGCAGGCACAGTGCTCATCAGGCTACCCTCCGTGCTGCGCACTGCGAAGCCGAGATCTCGGGGACAGACCGTAGCGCCGCGCAGCGGTGCGGAGCTCTGTCCCCGACACCTCGTAGCTGTCCGGCCGTTCGCCTTGGGAGCGGCCCGGCGGCGCTCGGAACAACCTCGGGCATGCTCATGCCGCCTTCACCTTCCAATGCAAATGACGCGCAAAGATGACGCTTGGCCGACCATCGGTGCCGAAGGTCCCGGTGATCTCGCCGAGCGCATTGTGCGCCAGTCGCAGCGCTTCGGCCACCAGGGGCGATCAGGTGGCCTCTCCAGAGTCCCTCCGCAACCACAGCGATACAGAAGCGGGTGAATCGCGGCAGAGCCTTGTGAATCAAGCCCCTCCGGATTCGTCGCCGTGGATGTGTACTCATGCGTGTACTCGAGGTCCCCTTGACATGCGGCATGCGCCTCGGGTTCACGCCGCGATACGCTCCAGCCTATGACAAGCGGAGCAAGTTGCCCGCATAGTGAAGGCAATCAATTGCACGCGGCGGCCTTCATCTTGGCATGGAGTATCACAACCAAGGGCGGAAGCCCAGGGCAAGAAGTTCGTGCTGGAATCCTTCGATACCACCACGGGCTCGCTGCGCCAATTCACGACGTGAATGAATTTCATCCACGCCGTGACGACGCTGCCGGGACGGGTAACCTTGCATCTCCGGAGACGCATTCCGTCATTCCGTGATTGCACGCGTGATGCCCCGCCGGGTCATCGCCGCGCTCACGTCGGCTCTGGCCGAGGGCCCGACGGTGGCGCGACGTAGACCACACCAAGTCGGCAAGGCAACCTTGGCGCTCGAACTGGCCAACACACGGCCGGCGGTCTGCCTCGATCTCAAATCCTCCGGAAACTAAAACAAGGCGCCCACCTTCCGTTCTTGTTAAAGACTGCCTATCATATGGAGCAATTCTGGCCCCATACGAAAGGCAACCATCTGGATGGCGACTGTCGGCGCAGCCCCGACCCGAGCGGGACGCTACATCACCCAGCCCACGGGCTACCGGGCGTTCATGCCGGCACCCCTGCCGCCACAGCCCGCACTGGCACTGGGCGGCGAGCTTCAGGGCCTGCTCTCCGCCGCCGACCGCGCGCTGGGTCGGCTCGACGGCTCGGTACTCACCCTGCCGAACCCGGACCTCTTCGTCTTCATGTACGTACGCAAGGAAGCGGTGCTCTCCAGCCAGATCGAGGGCACGCAAAGCTCGCTGCAGGACCTGCTCGCCGCCGAGGCGCAGCTCTTCGAACCGACCTTGCCGCGCGACGTGGACGAGGTGATCAACTACGTGCGCGCCATGAACCACGGCCTGGCGCGACTCGCCAAGCTGCCGGTTTCGGTGCGCCTGATCCGCGAGATCCATGCCGAGCTGATGCGCGACGTGCGCGGCGGCAGGCTGCAGCCGGGTGAACTGCGCACCAGCCAGAACTGGATCGGCCCAGCGGGCTGCACGCTCGCCACCGCGACCTTCGTGCCGCCGCCACACCACGCGGTGCCTGTGGCGCTGGGGGACCTGGAGAACTTCCTGCACGCGCACGACGAGCTGCCACCGCTGGTGAAGATCGCGCTCGCGCACGTGCAGTTCGAGACGATTCACCCGTTCCTCGACGGTAACGGGCGCGTCGGGCGGCTCTTGATCACGTTTCTGCTCACCGAGCGCGGCGTGCTGCACAAGCCGGTTCTGTATCTGTCGCACTACTTCAAGCAGCACCGGCAGACGTACTACGAGCACCTGCAGGCGGTCCGCGACCAGGGAGCCTGGGAAGCGTGGCTCGCCTTCTTCCTGCGCGGCGTGATCGAGGTGGCCGGCGGGGCCGCGGAAACCGCACGGCGAATCCTGCAACTGCGCGAGCAGCACCGCGCCGCGATCACGGCGCAGCTC
>JBDHRZ010000276.1:0-4687 GCA_039807845.1 Rhodoferax sp. | reverse complement strand
GCGTGCCCTGGCGCTGATCCGCTCCATCCAGCCGTAGTCAGAAACCAAAACCAGAAATCCATCGCAAGTCGTTGATGGAACAAGGGAATTCGGGCCGGCGGCGGGGGAACTTCAGCCTAGGAACCCATCGGGTACCTCATGCCGTGACGAGCCGGTGGGCGCTGCTCAGATCGCCAGCCGCATCGGGCGGGCGAACACCGAATTGGCCGCCACCACCACCATGCGCTCGCGCTCCCCGACCCCCTTGACCGTCGACGGCGCGCGATCCTGGGCCTGGCCCGCCAGCGCCTGCTGCTTGTGGGGCGCAATGGCGTCTTCCAGCGAAGTCTGGGCGAGCAATTGCAGCAACTGGCGTTCGAGTGCATCGACCCAGTGGCTGGAGATGCCGGGGCCTGCGTGGGGCCGGTCGGCAAACGAACGGTGCATCGGTGCGCGGTTCGCGCTGCCATCGTCGACCGCACGCACGATGTCGGCCAGGGTGATGGCGTCTGCGGCGCGCGCCAGCGTATAGCCGCCACCTGGCCCACGCATGCCGAGCACCAGGCCGGCGCGGCGCAGCCGTGCGAACAGCAGATCGAGATAGGAGGGCGAGACCTGCTGGCGCGCGCTGATCGACGCCAGCGGCACCGGGCCCAGGCGCTGATGCAGCGCCAGATCCATCATCGCGGCGACCGCCAGGCGGCACTTGGGTGCCAGGCTCAGGACACTTGCGCCGCCGCGGGCTGCTCGTGCCCCGCCGTCGGGCCGAAGGTTCGTCATCCCGATGCCCCGGTTGCAGTGCCGTCCTGCGTGGAGGCGAGCAGGCCTTCGGGGGGCAGCGTCAGACCCGGCTCGGTACTGCGCTGCGGTCGACCGAAGCGGTTGCGTTCGAGTTGCTTTGCCACCGCCCGGGCGGCCCGGTCGCTGGCGCGATCGATCACCGCGTACAGGTCTGCTCCGCTGTCCCTGATCACCACCTGCGGTGCATCGACCAGGCTCACCTGCAACCGGCAATACTTGTCCGGACCGCCGCGCGGGCCATTCTCGTCACCCAGGCGCACCACCACGCGGGTGATCCGGTCGGCATGGCGACCCAGGCCGAAATCCAGCCGCCGGCGCGCGTAGCCGGTCAGGGCGTCGGTAGCGGGAAAATCCAGGGTCTGGATGTCGTACTCCATGGTGGCTCCTCCTTGGTTGTCAGGCTCGACGGCGGCCCCGCCTTCGCGTGGAGCCCGGATCCGTTCCTGTACAGCAGCATTATCCTTCGACCCGCGGCGAAAAGGGCTGCCCGGGAGCCATCGACGGCCCCGCCCGTCGATGCCCTGTACCTGCCCATGCCCGCGCCCGGCGGCAGGCCGGAATTGCTCGCGGCTGCGGCGCAAGTCCCGTCGCCAGCCGCGTGCCCCTGATTGTGGTTATCCTTGCGGGCCATGAGGACCCGCGACTGTTGCCCTTGCATGGCGTCGTTTCGGCCGTGCATCGCGGCGCGATGGCCGCCATGAGCGAAGAGGTAGCCGGCACGGCCGCGGCGCAGGCGTGGCATCCCGACTGGCTGGTGCCGCAGTGGCCGGTGCCAGGCCGGGTGCGTGCGCTGTGCACCACGCGCCGGGGCGGCGTGTCTCGGCCGCCATTCGACAGCATGAACCTGGGGCGACCCGGCGGCGATGATGCACAGGCGGTGGCCGCCAATCGGGCCCGACTGCACGCGGCGCTGGGCCACGCGCCGAATTACCTCAGCCAGGTGCATGGCATCCGCTCGGTGCAGTTGCACGCGCCCGTCGTCGCCGGGGCCTTGGAGGCCGATGCCTGCACCACAGACGCGCCGGGCGTGGTCTGCACCATCCGCGTTGCCGATTGCCTGCCCGTGCTGCTGACCCATGGAGACGCCGCGGTGGTTGGTGCCGCCCACGCCGGCTGGCGGGGCCTCGCCGGCGGAGTGCTGGAAGCCCTTGTCGCGCAGTTCCACTCCCTGGCAGTGCGCGCCGGCGCCGCAGGCACGCCTGCCGACGCAGCCGCCGGCACGCTGGCCTGGCTCGGACCCTGCATCGGGCCGCAGGCCTTCGAGGTCGGGGCCGAGGTGCGCGCGGCGTTCCTGCTGCGCGATCCGGGCTGCGGCGCGCTGTTCACACCGGGCAAGCCGGGCAAATGGCATGCCGATCTGGCCGGCCTGGCGCGCCGGCGCCTTGCGGCGCTCGGTGTCGCGCGCGTGTATGGCAATGATTCCAGCCCGTCGTGGTGCACGCTCGGCAATGCGTCCCGGTTCTTTTCGCACCGGCGCGACCAGCCACTCCTGGGCGGCAGTGGCCGCATGGCGGCCTGCATCTGGCTCGAGCCTTGAATCACACCTGTGCGGGGCCTTGTCCTGCGCTGCGCAGGCAAGCGGCACTTGCATGAGCGCTCAAAGTCATCTCACATGTGGCGGATGGTTCAGCAAAAGAAGTCAACAAATTTCGAAGCGTTCCGAAAAGCCGACAAGGCCGGATTCGGGCCGCGCGTCGATGCTGCGTTCCGGCGGCCGGTCTGCGATACTGCGTGGCCAAGCAAGAATTCTCAGAGGAGACGCCTGTGGCACAGGACGACCGGAACACGTGGAGCGAATCGGCGGCCCAGTTGCAGCAGCAAATGATGCAGGGCTGGACCGGCACGCTGCAGGCGATGCAGCACCTGTTGCCGCCCATGCGCGCCGGTGCACACGCACTCCCCGAGTCGGCCGCGCCGAAGCTGGCGTTTGCGCCCGACAAGCTGCAGGCGCTGCAGCAGCAGTACCTGCAGGATGCCTCCGAACTCTGGGGCCAGGCGTTGCAGGGCAGGGCGCCTGGCGGCGACAAGCGCTTTGCCGATGCTGCCTGGAGCAGTAACCCGATGGCGGCGTTCTCCGCTGCCAACCACATGCTCAATTCGCGCGCCCTGATCGGCCTGGCCGAGGCCGTCGAGGCGGACGAGAAGACGCGCGCCCGGGTCAGGTTCGCGGTCGAGCAGTGGCTGGCGGCGGCCTCGCCCAGCAACTTCCTGGCATTCAACCCGGAGGCCCAGCAGAAGGCGATCGAAACGAAGGGTGCGAGCATCGCCAGGGGCATGCAGAACCTGCTGCACGACATCCGACAGGGGCATGTCTCGATGACCGACGAGAGCCAGTTCGAAGTCGGCCGCAACGTCGCGACCACTGAAGGAGCGGTGGTGTTCGAGAACGCGCTGTTCCAGTTGCTGGAGTACAAGCCGCTGACCGCCCGGGTGTTCGAGCGGCCGCTGCTGCTGATCCCGCCGTGCATCAACAAGTTCTACATCCTCGACCTGCAGCCCGAGAACTCGCTGGTGCGCTACGCGGTCGAGCAGGGACACCGGACCTTCGTCGTGAGCTGGCGCAATCCCGACCAGTCGCTCGCCAAGGCGACCTGGGACGACTACATCGAGGACGCCGCCATCGAGGCGATCGAGGTGGTGCGCAGCATCTGCCAGTCGAAGACCATCGACACGCTGGGTTTTTGTGTCGGCGGCACGATCCTGGCCTGCGCGCTGGCGGTGCTCGCCAAACGCGGCGAAAAGCCGGCCGCGAGCGCGACCTTCCTGACCACGCTGCTCGACTTCACCGATACCGGCATCCTCGACGTTTTCATCGACGAAGCCTTCGTGCGCTACCGCGAGAACGAGATGGGCAACGGCGGCCTGATGAAAGGCCAGGATCTGGCCTCCACCTTCTCCTTCCTGCGCCCGGTCGACCTGGTGTGGAATTACGTGGCAGGCAACTACCTCAAGGGCGAGACGCCGCCGCCGTTCGACCTGCTGTACTGGAACAGCGACTCGACCAACCTGCCCGGGCCGTTCTATGCCTGGTACCTGCGCAATACCTATCTCGAGAACCGCCTCGTCAAGCCTGGCAAGGCGACGGTCTGCGGCGAGCAGATCGACCTGCGCACGCTCGACCTGCCGGTCTACATCTATGGCTCACGCGAGGACCACATCGTGCCGATCGGCGGCGCCTACGCATCGACGCAACACCTGCCGGGCAGCAAGCGCTTCGTGATGGGGGCCTCGGGCCACATCGCCGGGGTGATCAACGCACCCGCCAAGCGCAAGCGCAGCCACTGGATCGGTCCGGCCCATGCGTTCCCGCCCAGCGTCGACGCGTGGATCGCCAGTGCCACCGAACACCCCGGCAGCTGGTGGCCCGACTGGGCCGCGTGGCTGAAATCGCACGCCGGCAAGCAGGTTGCGGCGCCCCGGACCTATGGCCGTGGCAAGTACCGCGCCATCGAGCCCGCACCGGGGCGCTACGTGAAGGCAAAGGCCTGAGAGCCTGTGAAGATATGAATCCAGGCAAGGGGTGCAGCCCGTGATCGCCCTGCATCACAGGCTCTGAGCGGTAGATCGTGAAAGCATGGTTCGTCATCAACAGGAGGATCGCATGGAAGACATCGTCATCGTGGCAGCGGCCCGTACCGCCGTGGGCAAGTTCGGCGGCACGCTGGCCCGCACACCCGCCACCGAACTGGGCGCGACCGTCGTGGCCGAAGTGCTGCGGCGCAGCGGCCTGGCCGCCGACCAGGTCGGCGAAGTGATCATGGGCCAGGTGCTGGCGGCTGGTGCGGGACAGAACCCGGCGCGCCAGGCGCTCCTCAAGGGTGGCCTGAACCAGGCCACCCCGGCCCTGACCATCAACGCGGTCTGCGGCTCCGGTCTCAAGGCGGTGATGCTGGCGGCGCAGGCGGTT
>JBDHRZ010000275.1:0-4692 GCA_039807845.1 Rhodoferax sp. | reverse complement strand
CTTCGAGCATGTCGCGCACCGGGATTCCTTCGGTGATGCAGATCGCCAGGTCCAGATCGGCCTCCACCGCCTCCCAGATCGCGGCGGCCGCGCCGGCCGGCGGCACGTAGATCACCGACACGGTGGCGCCGGTGGTCGCGGCGGCTTCCCTGACCGAGGCGAAGATCGGGATGCCGAAGATCGATTCGCCGGCTTTCTTCGGATTGACACCCGCCACGAAGCAGTTGCGCCCGTTGGCGTATTCCTGGCACTTCTCGGTGTGGAACTGGCCCGTCTTGCCGGTGATACCCTGCGTGATGACCTTGGTATCCTTGTTGATCAGAATGCTCACGTGAACTCCTTGACCGTGGGTCGTGTCGCGGCCTGGCAGCGGCTGTGCATGGCGCGGGCGCGAACGGATGATTGCCTGCTGGACCTACGAACTGGCATCACCGGACGGTGGCGACGACACGCTCGGCCGCCTCGGCCATCGTGTCCGCGCTGATGATCGGCAGGCCGGAGTCGGCCAGCATCTTCTTGCCCAGTTCCTCGTTGGTACCCTTCATGCGCACCACCAGCGGCACGTCCAGGTTGGTTGCGCGGCAGGCGGTGATGATGCCGGTGGCGATGGTGTCGCACTTCATGATGCCGCCGAAGATGTTGACCAGGATCGCCTTCACCTTGTCGTTCCTGAGCATGATCTTGAACGCTTCGGTGACCTTCTCGGGCGTGGCGCCTCCGCCCACGTCCAGGAAGTTGGCCGGCTCGGCTCCGTACAGCTTGATGGTATCCATGGTCGCCATCGCCAGCCCCGCGCCGTTGACCAGACAGCCGATCGTGCCGTCCAGGCTGATGTAGGCGAGGTCGAACTTGCTCGCCTCGACCTCCGCCGGGTCCTCCTCGTCGAGGTCGCGGTAGGCGACGATCTCGGGCTGGCGATACAGGGCGTTCGCGTCGAAATTGAACTTGGCATCGAGCGCCTTGATGCCACCGTTGCCCTCGAGGATCAGCGGGTTGATCTCGACCAGCGACGCGTCCGTCTCCATATAGCAGCGGTAGAGCTTCCTGAGCACGTCCACGCACTGCGCGGTGGAACCCGGCGGCACGCCGATACCGTTGGCCAGCCCGGCGGCCCGCGCGTCGGTCAGTCCGGTAGCAGGGTCGACGAACACCTTGAGGATCTTCTCCGGCGTGGCGTGGGCCACCTCCTCGATGTCCATGCCGCCCTCGGACGACGCCATCAGCGCCACGCGCTGCGAGGCGCGGTCGGTCACGGCCGACACGTAGTACTCCTTGCGGATGTCGGCACCGTCCTCGATCAGCAGGCGGCGCACCTTCTGGCCCTGCGGCCCGGTCTGGTGCGTGACCAGCTGCATGCCCAGGATCTGCCCGGCCAAGGTCCTGACCTCGTCGATCGAGCGCGCCAGCTTCACGCCGCCGCCCTTGCCGCGGCCGCCGGCATGGATCTGCGCCTTCACCACCCACACCGGACCGCCGAGCTTCTGCGCCGCCTCGACCGCCTCCTGCACCGTGAATGCCGCGATGCCGCGCGGCACCGGCACGCCGAACTTGCGCAAGAGCTCCTTGCCTTGGTACTCGTGGATCTTCATGTGTGTTCTCGCGGGATTGGAACATCGCCATGGCGGCGGGCAACCAGTCCGTTACCTGCACGCAATGGGCACCGATGCGGCCAAATGTATCATGATGCAGCGCCACGACGGCACTCGCGCGGCGCGGGCCGCGGCAAGGCCGGTGGGCACGTGTCGAAGGAAGGACCGAGGCGATGGCAAGGGTATTCATAGACGGCGAGGCCGGCACCACCGGCCTGCAGATCCGCGAGCGCCTGCTCGCGCTGTCGGGCGTGGAACTGGTCAGCATCGCACCCGCGCTACGCAAGGATCCGGCGGCCAAGCGCGACCTGATGGGTCAGGCCGACCTGGTGATCCTGTGCCTGCACGACGATGCGGCGCGTGCCTCGGTCGCAATGATCGATGCGCTCGCCGCAAGTACCGGCAGGCCGGGGCCGCGCATCATCGACGCATCCACCGCACACCGCGTCGACCCCGGGTGGGTGTTCGGATTCCCGGAACTCGCGCCCGGCCAGCGGGCCGCAGTGGCGGCCGCGCGCCGGGTCAGCAACCCGGGCTGCTACGCCACCGGCGCCATCGCGCTGATCCGTCCCCTGATCGACGCCGGCCTGCTGCCGGCCAGCCAACCCTTGTGCCTGCCCTCGGTGAGCGGCTATTCGGGCGGCGGACGCAGCATGATCGAAGCCTATGAAGCCGGCACCGCGCCCGCCTTCGAGCTCTATGGCCTGGGCCTGAAGCACAAGCACATACCGGAGATCATGCGCCACACCGGCCTGCAGCGGCGCCCGCTGTTCATTCCGGCAGTGGCCAACTTCCGCCAGGGCATGCTGGTGCAGTTGCCGCTGCATCTCGACGAGTTGCCCGGCAAACCGCGCGCCCAGGATCTGCACGAGGCGCTGGCCCGGCACTACGCGGGCAGTGCATGGGTCAGCGTGGAGCCACCCAGCGCGGACGGCAAGCTCGATGCGCTGGCACTGGCCGACAGCGACCGCATGGAATTGCGCGTATTTGCCAACGACGCCGCAGCGGACGGCTTTGCCCACGCCGTGCTGGTGGCGCGACTGGACAACCTGGGCAAGGGGGCCAGCGGCGCCGCGGTGCAGAACCTCAAGCTGATGCTGGACCTGTAAGACATCCTGGATCAGCCTCGCCCGCGTGCAGACGAGCGCGACGGCGCTGTCATGAATCGATCGGATCGCCGTCGGCCTCGTCCAGCGCGCCAGACCGGACCACCTGCCGGATCGTCTCGCCAGTGAATCCGCGCGAAGCCAGGAAGCGCATCTGGCGTGCCCGCTGGGCCGCATCGGGGGGCGCGTCCGGCGCCCCCTGACTGTCGGCGGCGGCGCTGGCGCCGAACTTCCTGCGCCAGACCTGGCGCGCACGCGCGAGTTCGCTCGCCTGCAGGCCGGCCAGGGCAGCACGCGCTTCTTCGCCGCTGATGCCCTTGCGCTGAAGCTCCTGGCGCACGCGCGCCACGCCGAGCCCTGGGGCACGCCGGTGCAGCACCGAGGCGACGACACGCTGCGCATCGATGAAGCCCTTGGCCTGCAGTGCGTCGAGCACCGCCTGCAACTGTCCGGGCTCGGTCGCGTGGCGCGCGAGCCGTCGTTCGAGCTCCTGGCGGGAGTATTCGCGCATCGCCAGCAATCGCAAGGCGCGACTCTCGAGGCTCGGCGGCGGCCGCAGCATGCTCACGACGCGGCTTCGGCCTTCCTGCCCTTGGCGTCACCGGGCTGACCACCGACGGGTTCGGGCAGCAGCGGGATGCCCAGCGCTTCGCGCACCTTGTTTTCGATCTCGCGCGACAGGTCGGGGTTCTCGCGCAGGAACTCACGCGCGTTGTCGCGCCCCTGGCCGATCTTCTCGCCGTGGTAGGCATACCAGGCGCCGGACTTGTCGAGCACCTGGGCGTTCACGCCCATGTCGATGATCTCTCCGTGCCGGCTGATGCCCTCGCCGAACAGGATGTCGAACTCGGCCGTCTTGAACGGGGGCGCGACCTTGTTCTTGACCACCTTGACCCTGGTTTCGTTGCCGATCACGTCGTCGCCCTTCTTGATCGTGCCGGTGCGCCGGATGTCCAGCCGCACCGAGGCATAGAACTTGAGCGCGTTGCCGCCGGTGGTGGTCTCGGGGCTGCCGAACATGACGCCGATCTTCATCCGGATCTGGTTGATGAAGATGACCATGCAGTTGGTCTTCTTGATGTGCGCCGTGAGCTTGCGCAGCGCCTGGCTCATCAGCCGCGCCTGCAGGCCGGGCAGCGCGTCGCCCATCTCGCCCTCGAGTTCGGCCTTGGGCGTGAGCGCCGCCACCGAGTCGATCACGATCAGGTCGACCGCGCCCGAGCGCACCAGCGAGTCGACGATCTCGAGTGCCTGCTCGCCGGTGTCGGGCTGGCTGATCAGCAGGTCCTGCAGGTTCACGCCGAGTTTTTGCGCGTACTGGATGTCCAGTGCGTGCTCGGCATCGACGAAGGCGCACTGGCCGCCGGTCTTTTGCATTTCGGCGATCGCCTGCAGCGTCAGCGTGGTCTTGCCGGAGGACTCCGGGCCATAGATTTCGATCACCCGGCCACGCGGCAGGCCGCCGACGCCCAGCGCGATGTCCAGGCCGAGCGAACCGGTGGAGACGACCTGGATGTCCTCGATCGCCTCGCCCTCGCCCAGACGCATGATCGTGCCCTTGCCGAACTGCTTTTCGATCTGCGCCAGCGCGACCTGCAGCGCCCTGGATTTTTCGCTGTTCGCGGCAGCGAGGTTCTTGACGGGAGCGTCCATGGGGAATTCCTTTCGTGGCGGGATTTGGACTGAAACGGTATCTGGTGTTAGCGACAAGCTGGATGTTTGAACAGTAGTGTAGGCGCTTATTGAATCCTTGCAAGCAATTTTTTGGTCAATCTGGCTTACCATCCAGCCGTGCTGTTCTCGTAAGCGTTCCGAACGTTGCGGGCATTCCATCCGCACCACCCAGTGCCAGACACCGCACCCGACACCCCCAGCGACGCCTCCTGGCAGCAGGACCACCTGGGCCTGCTCGCCGAACGGGCCCGGCAGCGTTTCGATGCCCGGGTGCTGGCGCTGATGGCGCGCAACGACGAGCTCACCCTGTCCCTGTCGCATCT
>JBDHRZ010000274.1:0-4710 GCA_039807845.1 Rhodoferax sp. | reverse complement strand
CGAGGCCACCACCAGCAGCAGCTTTGCCTGCGACCTGCGCAAGTGGCTGCAGATCATGGAGACCTACGAAGGCGGCGGCCATGCCTACCATGCCACCCTGCCGACCGACGCGCTGACGCGCCTGCGCGACACCATGCGCGAGACCCGAGCCTATGGTTTTGCCCGCCTGCACGCCGAGCAGCAGGCGCTCGGCGATGCGGTGCGCGCGCTGCTCGTGCGGCACGGTTTTCCGAGCGTGGCGGCGCAGGGGTTCCAGGCGCCGGGCGTGGTCGTCAGCTACACCGACGATGCCGGCATCCAGTCGGGCAAGAAATTCCTCGGCCTGGGCTTGCAGACGGCCGCCGGCGTGCCGCTGCAGTGCGACGAGGGCGCCGACTTCCAGACCTTTCGCATCGGTCTGTTCGGGCTCGAGAAGCTCAACGACCGCGCGCGCACCGTCGCGCACCTCGCGGCGGCGCTGGACAAGCTCAAGCCGATCCCGGCCAGCGCGCCGCAGCCCGTGTTGCAGGCCTGATCGCCCGGTGCTTGAACTGCGCGGCATCCGCTGCGAGCGCGGCGGTCGCACGCTGATCGACGGCCTGCACTGCCAGGTGCCGCGCGGGCACATGTTGCGCGTGCGCGGCGCCAACGGCGCCGGCAAGACCAGCCTGCTGCGCCTCGTGTGCGGCCTGCTGCCGCCCGCGCGCGGCCAGGTCCGCTGGGATGGCGAGCCGATCCGCGACCTGGGGGAGCGGTTCGGCCGCGCACTGGTCTACCTCGGGCACGCTGCCGCACTCAAGGACGACCTCAGCGCGCTGGAGAACGTGCAGGCCGCCTGCCTGCTCGGTGGCCTGCGTGTCGAGGCCGCCCAGGCACAGCAGGCGCTGGCCACCGCCGGACTGATGGGGCGCCAGCGCGTGCCGGCGCGCCAGTTGTCGCAAGGCCAGCGCCGGCGCGTGGCGCTCGCGCGCCTGCTCCTCGCACAGCAGACGCCGCTGTGGGTGCTCGACGAACCCTTCAATGCGCTCGACCAGTCGGCCACCGGCTGGCTGTGCGGCCTGCTGCAGGCGCACCTGGAACGCGCCGGCGTGGTGGTGCTCACCAGCCACCAGGATCTGCCGCTCGACGCGCTGGCCGACCGGATGGTCGCGCTGCAACTGTGATGCGCCCGAGCGCTGCTCCCGCCGTCGAACCCGTGCGCGCCGCCCACCCGGAGCCCGCGCCGCGCACGGCCAGCGCACTCGATGCGATGCGCGGCATCCTCGTGCGCGACCTGCGGCTGGCGCTGCGCCGGCGCGCCGATCCGCTCAGCGTGCTGGTGTTCTTCGTGCTGGTCGCCAGCCTGTTCCCGCTGGGCGTCGGGCCCGAACCGGCCTTGCTGCGCAGCATGGGGCCGGGGGTGGTGTTCGTCGCGGCCCTGCTGGCGGCGATGCTCTCGCTCGGGCGCATGTTCGCCGACGACTACCAGGACGGCACGCTGGAGCAGTTGCTGCTGGCCTGCTGCCCGCTGCCGCTGCTGGTGGCGGCCAAGGTCGCCGCGCACTGGATCTGCTCGGGCCTGCTGCTGGCGCTGGTCTCGCCGCTGCTGGCGCTGCAGTTCGACCTGGGCTGGCCGGCCACCGGCGTGCTGTTCCTGTCGCTGCTGCTGGTCAGCCCGCTGCTGAGCCTGATCGGCGCCGTGGGTGCGGCGCTCACCGTGGGCGTGCGCAGCGCCGCGGTACTGATGCCGCTGCTGATCCTGCCCCTGTGCGTGCCGGCGCTGATTTTTGGAACTGCCGCGGTCGAGGCGAGTCGTACCGGGATGGATACCGTCGGGCACTTCTCGCTGCTGGGGGCGTTTCTGCTGCTGGCGCTGGTCGGCGCGCCCTGGGCGACCGCGGCCGCCTTGCGCATCGCGCTGGAATGAGCGCGCACGCGGGTGTGGCGCCGGGGCGCGGCATCGGGGGCGGGCATTGCTGCGCGGCCGCGCGATGCCCAGCCGGTGTGGGTCCCGTGCGGTGCGTGGCCCAGGACCCTGTCGGGCGCCTGGCAGCCGGGATTACCCCGCGCTGCCTTGCGCCCTTGGAGAGTAGGGTAAATTCGAGGGCTGTCCCGACTTCGCATGGCCGACAAGCGCATCAACTGGTTCAAGTACGCCGCCCCGCAGACCTTCTACCTGCTGGCCGGGCGCGTCGTGCCCTGGCTGTTCATCGGCGCCGCGCTGCTGGCCGCAGCCGGGTTGTACCTGGGGCTGTGGGCGGCGCCCACCGATGCGCAGCAGGGCGACGCCTACCGGGTCATCTTCGTGCACGTGCCGGCGGCCTGGATGTCGATGGTGGTGTATCTCGCGCTGGCGTTCTGGGCGGCGGTCGGGCTGATCTTCAACTCGCGCCTGTCCGCGATGCTGGCCAATGCCCTCGCGCCCACCGGTGCCTGGATGACCTTCCTGGCGCTGTGGACCGGCGCCCTGTGGGGCAAGCCGACCTGGGGCGCCTGGTGGGTGTGGGATGCGCGGCTCACCTCCGAACTCGTGCTGCTGTTCCTCTACGTGGGCTACATGGCGCTGCACGCGGCGATCGACGACGCGCGCCGCGCCGACCGCTCCGCCGCCCTGCTGGCGATCGTCGGCGTGGTCAACGTCCCGATCATCTATTTTTCGGTCAAGTGGTGGAACACCCTGCACCAGGGTGCTTCCGTCAGTCTGGCGAAGGCGCCGAGCATGGCGCCGCCGATGCTCATCGGCATGCTGGTGATGAGCCTGGCGTTCTGGCTGTATTGCATCGCGGTGGCACTGGTGCGCGTGCGCAGCATCATCCTGGAGCGCGAACGGCACACCACCTGGGTGCGCAGGGTGCTCGTGGCGGCATGAAGGAGCGCGCATGAACTGGGCCGGCTGGTCGGAATTCGCTGCCATGGGCGGCTATGGTCTGTATGTCTGGGGATCGTTCGGCATGTGTGCACTGGTGATCGCGCTCGAACTCGGTTTGCTGGCGGCGCGCCGGCGCGCCGCGCTGCGCGCCGGGGAGCCGGCCGCGCTCGACGCCGACGGGGTGGGCGCATGAAGCCGCGTCACAAGCGTGCACTGGCGGTGCTGCTGGGCCTGCTCGCACTCGGTGTAGCGAGCGCGCTCGTGCTGCGCGCATTCCAGAGCAACCTGGTGTTCTTCTTCAGCCCGACCCAGGTGATCGCGAAGGAGGCGCCGCAGGCGCGCAGTTTTCGCATCGGCGGTCTGGTCGAACCCGGCAGCCTGGAGCGCGACGCGCAGGGCCTGACGATCCGTTTCAAGGTCACCGACACCGCGCACGCGATTCCCGTCACCTACACCGGCCTGCTGCCCGACCTGTTCAAGGAAGGCAAGGGCGTGGTGGCCGAGGGCAAGCTGGGCGCCGATGGCGTGTTCCACGCCAGCCAGGTGCTGGCCAAGCACGACGAGAACTACATGCCGCCCGAGGCTGCGCACGCGCTCGAGAGCGCCGCCGGCCACCAGGCGCAGTCGACCGCGACGCTGCAGCTGCCGCCGGCGGGAGGGGGCAAGCGATGATCAACGAACTCGGCCATCTCGCGCTGATCCTGGCGCTGGCCATAGCGCTGGCGCAAAGCGTGCTGCCGCTGATCGGCGCGCACACCGGCAACGCGGCCTGGATGGGGCTGGCGCGGCCGTCGGCGCGGGCGCAGTTCGTGTTCATGCTGCTGGCCTACGCCAGTCTGACCTGGGCCTTCATCGACAACGACTTCACCGTGGCGCTGGCCGCCAACCACTCCAATTCGGCGCTGCCACTGCATTACCGGATCACCGCCGTGTGGGGCAACCACGAAGGCTCGGTGCTGCTGTGGACCATGATCCTGTCGGCCTGGACGCTGGCGGTGTCGGTGTTCTCGCGCCAGCTCGACGAGCGCATGGTGGCGCGCGTGCTCGGCGTGATGGGGTTGATCAGCTGTGGCTTCCTGCTGTTCACGCTGCTCACCTCCAACCCGTTCGAGCGCATGTTCCCCCCGCCGCCCGACGGGCGCGACCTCAACCCGCTGCTGCAGGACCCGGGCATGGTGGCGCATCCGCCGATGCTCTACATGGGCTACGTCGGCTTCGTGGTCGCGTTCGCCTTCGCGGTCTCGGCGTTGCTGTCGGGCCGGCTCGACGCCGCCTGGGCGCGCTGGTCCAGGCCCTGGACCACGGTCGCCTGGTGCTTCCTCACCTGCGGCATCGCGCTGGGCAGTTTCTGGGCCTACTACGAACTCGGCTGGGGCGGCTGGTGGTTCTGGGACCCGGTGGAGAACGCCTCCTTCATGCCCTGGCTGGTGGGCACCGCGCTGATCCACTCGCTCGCCGTCACGGAGAAGCGCGGCAGCTTCAAGATGTGGACCGCGCTGCTCGCCATCCTGGCGTTCTCGCTCTCGCTGCTGGGCACCTTCATCGTGCGCTCGGGCGTGCTCAGTTCGGTGCACGCGTTCGCCACCGACCCGGCGCGCGGCATCTTCATCCTGGGCTTCCTGGCGCTGGTGATCGGCGGCTCGCTCGCCCTGTTCGCCTGGCGCGCGCCGCGCGTGGGCCTGGGCGGCAGTTTCGAAGCGGTCTCGCGCGAGTCGATGCTGCTGGCCAACAACGTGCTGCTGCTGGTGGCGGCGAGCGCCGTCCTGCTCGGCACCCTGTATCCGCTGGTGATCGATGCGCTGGGCATGGGCAAGCTCTCGGTCGGCCCGCCGTACTTCGATACCGTGTTCGTTCCGCTCGTTACGCCCGCGCTGTTCCTGATG
>JBDHRZ010000273.1:0-4714 GCA_039807845.1 Rhodoferax sp. | reverse complement strand
CCCGGGCACGCCGCCGAGCAGTACGCCCATGCCGCCCCTGGAGGTTTGCAGGTGCGCAGCGCCGGCCTGCACCGCCATGCGGCCGGCCACCTCGCTCATCGGCGCGAGCAGGGGCAGCCCGCCACCGGGCCCGGTGATGGTTTCGTAGGCGATGCAGACGGCGCCCGACGCGATCAGCGCGTGCGTCTGCACCGGGTCGGGCGCCAGGTGCAGGTACGCATACAGCATCTGGCCGGGCCGCAGCAGCGCGTATTCCTGCGCCTGCAACTCCTTCACCTTGACGATCAGCTCGGCCTGGGCAAACACCTCGGCAGCATCGGCGGCGAGCCGCGCGCCGGCGGCTGCGTACTGCGCATCCGTCAGTCCGATCGCCTCGCCCGCGCCGCGCTGCACCAGCACCGTGTGTCCGCGCGCCGACAACTCGCGCACGCTCGCCGGCGTCAGGCCGACGCGGTACTCGTGGTTCTTGATTTCGCGGGGAAGACCGATGTGCATGATGGTTCGACTCCTTCGACGGGTCGCGTGTTGCGCGTCGGCCCGAAGTATCACCGCTTCCAGTCAAGCGCTTCCAGTCAAGGGTCAGGCCTTGCCTTTTGCCCCCAGGTCCTGCGTCGCCTCCACGTGTGGGTGGGGGCAAGAGGCAAGACCTGACCCTATACGCTATACGGGGAAAATGAAAAGGCACCGATATACGGTGCCTTTGTGCCGGCGGTTACGGAGTCAGATCGGGCTTTTTGTTCCCGCCCACACGTGGAGGCGACGCAGGACCTGGGAGGCAAAAGGCAAGACCTGACCCCAATGGGGATCGCTCAGGTCGCTTGACCCTGGCGGCGGCGGCGCACTGCTACCATGCCGGCCAGGCCTGCGGCGAGCAGGGCGAGCGAGCCGGGCTCGGGGACGCCGGTGCCGGGTGTGCCGCCGCCACCTCCGGGCACGCACTTGTTGTCCTTGATAGTCAGGTCGCAGCCTTTGCCCGCGATGGAGAGAATCTTGAATGCGTCCGAGGATGTAGCGGTGCCGGTGCCCACGGTCGTCACGAGCCAGTAGCTCGAATAGATGTCGGTGGCGATGGTGGCCTTGTTGCCGGGATTCGAGCCGACGTCCATGTAGTTGCCGATCAGTGTCCAGCCGGCCGACGCCGGGCCGAAGCCGGAAACGAGCGTCGGGTCGCCGGTTCCGGTATAGGCCCACAGGCCGACGTCGGAGTCGTTGTATTTCACTCCACCCGTGAGGGTCGGACTGTCGGTGCCGTTCCAGCCCAGCACGATGCTGGTCAGCGACACCGCGCCGTTGGAGAACTGGAACACCATGGCGTCCTGGCCGTTGTAGTTGTCGAAGGCGTGCGGGCCGGTCTGGCTGGCGCTTTCATAGTTGTTGACGATGCCAAGTCCGTTGCTGTTCCAGTCGTATACGGTTGCGCTCGTGTAGGTGGTCCCCGGCGCACCAGCCGTCGCGGTGGAGAAACCCTTGAAGGTGGGATCCGGGACGCCGCAGCTCGTCCAGCCTGGTTGCCCCGGGACGGGGGAACTGGAGGATGACGTGCAGGCGGTCGAGAAATTGGTGCCCGTCCAGCTGTTGCCAGCGATGGCCAAGGGTGCGGACGACGCCAGCATGGCCCCCAGCAGGGTGCCGGCGATTGCGGGGAAATGCAGCTTCATGGTGTTCATGGGACTCATCCTTTTACCGTATGCCATCCGCATGCCGATGGCGACTGCCGAACGATAGCAAATACCAGGCCACAACAAGAAAATCCTGACATTTCAACGCCTTGAGGCATGTTCCGGATTTGGATTCGCAACCAGTGTAAGCAAGTCCGACAGTTCGCAGCAGGGCTGGCCGGGGGGGCGCCGGCCCTGTTCATTGCAGGGTTTGCAACAGCCTCTCGGCGTCCGGGCGCGTTTCGAACCGGCTCGGGTCGGCCAATGCGGCGCGCAGTTCCTCCCGGGCCTCGCCCTTGCGCCCGGCCTGGGCAAGCACCGCCGCCAGGTGGTAGCGGATCTCCTGGTTCCCGGGCTGGCGCAGTCGGGCGTCGCGCAGCAGTTGCAGCGCGCGCTCGGACTGGCCGTTCTGGAACAGGGCCCAGCCCAGCGTGTCGATGACGGCCGCGTTGCCCGGGGCGAAGCCGAGCGCGGTTTCCGCCGTCTTCACCGCCGCCGGGTCTTTCAGGCGCAACTGCACGTTGGCCAGGTTGTTCAGCGCCTCGGCATCGGCCGGCAGCAGTTTGAGCGCCGCTTCGTAGGAGGCTTTCGCGGCCGGGAAGTTGCCGTTGCGCGCGTAGCCGTCGCCCAGCACCTTGTGCACGGACACATCGGCCGGAAATTTCTTGAGCCACTGCTCGGCCAGATGCAGGGCTGGCGCCTGGTCGCCCTGGGTGGACAGGGCGCGAAACAGCTTGATCAGCGTGGCGCTGTTGGGTTCGAGCTGGTGCGCCTTGCGGTAGGCCTCGATGGCCTGGGCGTTCTGCTGGCGCGCGAGCGCGACGTCGCCGGCCAGGCTGTGGCCGAGCCACAGGCCGGGTTGCCGGGCGATGATGTCGCTTGCCTGTTTCTGCGCCTTGTCGAAATCGCGTTCGGCCAGTGCCACCTCGGTGAGCTTGGCCAGCGCGGGCAGGTAGTCCGGGCGGCTCGAGAGTGCCTTTTCCAGGCTGTAGTTGGCGCCCGCCGGGTTGTGCGCGGCCAGTTGCATGGTGGCGATGCGCACCTGCATCGGCGCGTCGTACTCTGCCAGTTTGGTCGCGGTGCCCAGCGCGCTTCGGGCGGCGATGGTGTCGCCGTTGGCAAGCTGCGCGCGGCTGTAGGCCAGCACCACCTGCAGGTCGTCGGGCTTCTTGGATGACGCCGACTTGGCCGCCTCCAGTGCCGGCCCGTTCTGGTCGTGGCGCAGGTGGAATTCCATCAAGGCCAGGTCCCAGCGCGTATCGCCCGACTCGGCAGCGTCGCGCGCCTTCTCCAGCCAGCGCCGGGCGTCCGCCAGTTGCCCCTTGCGCTCGGCGATGACGGAGTATTCGTACAGGGCCTCGGGGAACTTCGGCGTCGCCTTGACCAGGGCATCGAGCCGGGCGGTCGCACGGTCGTAGGCCTTCGACGCAATGTCCATCTGGGCCAGGTTGAGCTTGGCCTGCGACAGGTTCGCGTCCAGCGCCACGGCCTTTTCCAGCGCCGCCCGCCCGCCGGCCAGATTGCCCGACTGCGCCAGCGCCATGCCGAGCAGGTTCTGCAGTTGCGCGTTGCCCGGTTGCGCCTTGGCCAGTTGTTCCGCGATCGGCACGGCCTTGCCCGCCTGCCTGGTCTGCAGGTAGAGCTGGACCAGAGCGATCGCGGCATTCACCTGGCGCGGATTCTTGCGGTAGGCTGCCTCCAGCTCGGCGATGCCGTTGGCCGTCTGCCCGTCTCCGACCAGGCTCAATCCCAATACCGTGCGCAGGGCCGGGTTGTCCTGCGCCTTGAGTGCCTGCTGCATCAGCGCAGCCGCCTTGGCGTTGCGCCCGGAGGCCATGTGTGCGTTGGCGAGCAGCATCAGCGCCTGTCCGTCGTTGGGTTGCGCGCGCAGATAGGGCTCCAGCACGTCGATCGCCTTGGCGAAGTTGCCGTCGGCCATGTGGATGCGCGCCAGCAATTTGGCCACCGGGCTCTGTGGTTGTGCGCGCAGGAACGCTTCCAGGTTGGTGCGTGCCTTTTCGCTTTCCTTGAGCCCGAAGTGGGCCAGCCCGTTGAGCATGAGCAACTGCGGCCGCGCGCGAATGAAGTCGATCGGCACCGGATCCAGGAAATCGGTCACCTGCTTGAGCGCAGCCTGCGAACCGGCGAGGTCGCCCTTGCGCTCGGCCAGCAGCGCACGCATGTAGGCCGCGCGCGGCTCCTCGGGCACCTGGGCCTGCAGCAGGTCGAGGTCCTTGGCCGCGTCCGCCCAGCGCTGCTGGTCGAGCGCGATGCCGATGCGCGCCACTCGCGCCTCGACGTGCTGGCTGTCGGCCGCCAGTGCCTTGTCGTAGGCCGCCAGCGCCTGGGCCAGCTTGCCTTGCACGTGCGCCACCGCACCTTGCTGGTACAGCGCCTGGGCCGAGTTGGGCGCCAGGCCCAGGGCGGTGTCGGCGGCAACGCCCGCCTCCTTGAACTGGCGCGCCTGAATGCGCACCGGGACCTCGGCCAGCCAGGTGTCCACGTTGCGCCGGTCGATGGCGCGCGCCTCCTCGATCGTGCGCAGGGCGGCCGCACTGTCGCCCTGTTCGGCCTGTGCGCGCGCGCGCAGCAGCAGCACCTGCAACTGCACGCCGGGGGGCAGGCCGGCGGGGGCGAAGGTCTTGCCTTCGAGTAACTGGCGCTGCTTGCCCTGCGCGAGCACCGCCTCACCCAGCGACTGGACCACTTCGGCGCGGTTCACGCCCAGCTTGAGCGCCTCGTTGAATGCCACTTCCGCCGCCACCACGTCGCCGCTTTGCATCAGGGCCTTGCCCAGCAGGAGCTGCACCGGCAGCATGGTCGGATCGATCTGCAGCGCGTTCTTCAGCTGGATGATGGCGCCGGGGATGTCCTTCTTCTCGTAGCGGGTGAGCGCGTTTTCGTAGTACTGCGACGCCTTGGCGTTCGTGGTCTGGGCCGGCGCGGGCGCGCCGAGCAGGCCGATGGCGCAGGCCAGCGCCGCCATGCGCAGGCGGGCGGGCAAGGGGGTTCGGACAGGACGATGGGGCGGCATGGCAGGCTCTCATGCGTGACCC
>JBDHRZ010000272.1:0-4722 GCA_039807845.1 Rhodoferax sp. | reverse complement strand
GGGTGCGCGACGTAACCGTGTCCACCGGCACCTGGGGCAACCGCGAACTGCGCGTGTTCGCGCCCAATGCCGGCGTGCACGCCACCGGCGGCGGCATCGGCCAGGGCATGCCGATGGCGATCGGCGCGGCGGTCGGTGCGGCGGTGAGCGCGTCCGGCCGCAAGACGCTGTGCCTGGCCGGCGATGGCGGCTTCATCCTGAACCTGGGTGAGCTCGCCACCCTGGTGCAGGAGCAGTGCGACTGCCTGATCGTGCTGATGAATGACCAGAAATACGGCGTGATCCAGAACATCCAGGACGCGCAGTACGGCGGCCGGCGCGGCTACGTCGACCTGCACACGCCCGACTACGCCCAACTGTGCGCCGCGCTCGCGCTGCCGCACGCCCGCGTCAGCCGACTCGACGATCTGCCGGCCAGGCTCGCCGTCGGTCTGGAGCGCAAGGGTCCGTTCCTGCTGGAGATCGACATGCTCTCGATCGGCAGCTTCAAGACGACGTTCGCCGGCCCGCCGGTGAACAAGCTCGACCAGATCCCGGCGCTCGCGCCTGTGATGGCCATGAGCGGAGCCTGAACGGCCATGCGCGTCGCACTCATCGGTTGCGGTGCCATCGGCACCGCCCTGCTCGAACTGGTGCAGGGCGATACTGCCCTGCGGATCGCGACCATCGTGGTGCCGGCCGACTTCGCCGACGCCGCACACGGCGTGGCGCAGCGCCTGGCGCCGGCCGCGCAGGTGACGACGGCGGTGCCGCCCGCGGGCATCGACCTGGTAGTGGAAGCCGCCGGCCACGCCGCCATCGAACAGCACGTGCTGCCGGCGCTGGGCCGCAGTGTGCCGGCCATCGTGGCCTCGGTGGGCGCGCTGTCGGCCCCCGGCCTGCCCGAACGACTGGAGGCCGCCGCGCGTGCCGGCCGCACCCAGGTGCAGCTGATCGCAGGGGCCATCGGCGCCATCGATGCGCTGGCGGCCGCGCGCATCGGCGGGCTCGACTCCGTGCGCTACACCGGGCGCAAGCCGCCGCACGCCTGGAGCGCAACGCCGGCCGAGCAGGCACACGACCTGAAGGCGCTGCGCGCACCGACCGTGATCTTCGAGGGCACGGCGCGCGAGGCGGCACGCCAGTATCCGAAGAACGCCAACGTGGCCGCGACGGTGTCGCTCGCCGGCCTGGGCCTGGACCGCACCAGCGTGCGCCTGATCGCCGACCCGACCCTGGACGAGAACGTGCACCAGGTGGAGGCCGCGGGCGCCTTCGGCCGCTTCGAGCTGACCATGCGCAACCAGCCGCTGGCGGCCAACCCGAAGACCTCCGCGCTCACGGTGTACAGCGCGGTGCGCGCGCTGCGCGCCCGGGTCGCGCCGCTGGTCATCTGAGACGGAGATCGCGCATGTCGACACTGCCGCTGCTGCCCATCAACGTCGCCGGCCAGTGGCTGCCCGGCCGGGGCGACGAATACGAAAGCCTGTATCCCGCCACCGGCGAGCCGATCGCGCGCCTGCATGCGGCAAGCGTGCAGGACGTGGACGACGCGGTGGCAGGCGCCGACCACGCCTTTCGCACCAGCGGCTGGGCGCAGCTGCTGCCGCACCAGCGCGCCGGCGTGCTGCACCGGGTCGCAGCGCTGATCCGCGAACGCGCCGAGGAACTGGCACAGCAGCAGCGGCTGGACAACGGCAAGCCGATCAACGAGACGCGCGCGCTGGTGGCCAGCGCGGCCGGCACGTTCCAGTTCTTCGCCGCAGCGCTCGAGACGCTGGAAGACAGCATCACGCCTTCGCGCGGCGCCTACGTGACCATGAGCGTGCACGAACCGATGGGCGTGGTGGCGGCGATCA
The DNA here is from genome assembly GCA_039807845.1 of Rhodoferax sp. Classification (GTDB taxonomy): domain Bacteria; phylum Pseudomonadota; class Gammaproteobacteria; order Burkholderiales; family Burkholderiaceae_C; genus CAISIP01. The sequence goes on along the minus strand of JBDHRZ010000272.1, from coordinate 2,884 downwards.
CGCCCTGGAACTCGCCGATCGCCAGCGAGGCGCAGAAGCTCGCGCCGGCACTCGCCGCCGGCAACGCGGTGATCGTCAAGCCGGCCGAGGTGACGCCGCTGATGGCACTCGAACTGGCGAAGCTCTGCGAGCAGGCCGGCGTGCCGCGGGGCATCGTCAGCGTGCTCCCGGGCAAGGGTTCGGTGATCGGCGACGCGATCACGAAGCACCCGCTGGTCAAGCGCGTGTCGTTCACCGGCGGCACCGCCACCGGCAAGCACATCGCACACATCGCGGCCGACAAGATGATGCCGGTCTCGCTCGAACTCGGCGGCAAGTCGGCCACCATGGTGCTGGAAGACGCCGACCTCGACCACGCCGTGAAGGGCGTGCTCTACGGCATCTTCAGCAGCTCGGGCGAGTCGTGCATCGCCGGCTCGCGCCTCTTTGTCGCGCGTGCCCTCTACGAGCCGTTCGTGGCGCGGCTGGCCGAGGCGGCCAGGAGCCTGCGCGTCGGCGACCCGGCCAGCGAGCGCACCCAGATGGGCCCGTTGATCACGGCGCGGCACCGCGAGAGCATCGAGCGCTACGTCGCGCTCGGCCTGAGCGAGGGCGGGCGCCTGCGCACCGGCGGCGCGCGCCCGCAGGGCGCGCCCTACGACAAGGGCTACTTCTATTCACCCACCATCATCGAAGGTCTGGGCAACGGCGCGCGCATCAGCCAGGAGGAGATCTTCGGCCCGGTACTGGTGGCGATGCCGTTCGACAGCGAGGACGACCTGGTCCGGCAGGCCAACGACAGCATCTACGCGCTCGCTGCCGGCGTCTGGAGCCGCGACTTCAAGCGCGCCTGGCGCGTCGCTCGCGCGGTGCAGGCCGGCACCGTGTGGGTCAACACCTACAAGCAGTTCTCCGTCTCCACCCCGTTTGGCGGCTGGCGCGACTCGGGCCTGGGGCGGGAGAAGGGCCGCGAAGGCATCTTCCAGTACATGGAGCAAAAGAGCATGTACTGGGGCACCAACGAAACGCCCATCGCCTGGGCAGACTGAACATCGAGGAGTCGCGTCATGAGCGTCCTGGGAATCGACCAGATCACCTATTGCACCGAAGACCTGCCGCTGTCGCGCCGCTTCTTCCAGGACTGGGGCCTGAGCCTGGTCGCCGAGCGCGCCGACGAACTGGTGTTCGAGAGCCTCAACGGCTGCCGTGTGGTCGTGGCCACGATGGACCAGCCCGGGCTGGCGCCAGCCATCGAGGACGGGCCCACGCTGCGCGAGGTGGTCTGGGGCGTCGAAGGCACCGCCGATCTGGACCGTTATGCGGCCGCGATCGCACGCGATCCCGGCTTCGTCGATGCCAGCGTGGACGGCGCCCGCCGCATCGGCTGCACCGACCCGAACGGCATGGCAGTGCGCCTGCAGGTGAGCCGCAAGCGCCCGATCCAGGTCGAGTGCGCGGCCATGAATACCTGGAACGTGCAGCCGCGCGTGAACCAGCGCGCACCCATCTACGAGCGTGCCACGCCGATCGAGGTCGGCCACGTGGTGTTCTTCGTCGCCGACGTCAAGGCCTGCGAGGCCTTCTACGCCAGCCGCTTCGGTTTCGCCGCCTCCGACCGCTATCCGGGACGCGGCGCCTTCATGCGCTGCGCGCCCGAGGGCGGCCACCACGACATGTTCCTGCTGCAGTTGCCCAGCGGCAAGCGCGGCCTCAACCACGTGGCGTTCACCGTGCGCGACATCCACGAAGTGTTCGGCGGCGGCCTGCATTTCTCGCGCTGCGGCTGGGAAACCCAGCTCGGCCCGGGGCGCCACCCGGTGTCCTCGGCCTACTTCTGGTACTTCAGGAACCCGGCCGGGGCGCTGGTCGAGTACTACGCCGACGAGGACCAGCTGACGGCCGCGTGGCAGCCGCGCGAATTCGAGCCCGGGCCGACGGTATTCGCCGAATGGGCCGTCGCCGGCGGCCTGGACGGCAACACGCGACGCCAAAGGGGCGTGGATGCCAGCGGCAAGTTCCTGACCGAACGCAATGACTGAAGCCCCGCGCGCGCAACGTCCGCTGCGGGCAGGGCAAGCAACGACGCGCGAAGCGTTTTCTCCGGCAAGACAACCCCACCCACTGAACCCGAGAGGAGCATCGACATGAGCAAGCTGAATATCGGCATCGTCGGCGGCGGCGTCGGCGGCATGGCGGCCGCGATCGCGCTGGCCAAACAAGGCCACACCGTCACCATCTTCGAACAGGCCGCACGCTACAGCCGCATCGGCGCCGACATCAACCTCACGCCCAACGCCGTCAAGGTGTGCGACGGCCTGGGCATCGGCGCGCCGCTGCGCGAGCACGGTGCGCAGCCCACGCACCGCATCAGCCGCACCTGGGACACGGGCGCGGAGACCTCGCGCCTGCCCATGAGCACGCAAGCCGAGCGCAAGTACGGTGCGCCGCAGATCACCATCCACCGCGCCGACCTGCTGGAGGCGCTGACCGCGCAACTGCCACCCGGCGTGCTGCAGCTCGAGCAGCGCGTGGTCACCGTGGGGCCACGCGCGCACGGCGCCTTCGTGCAATTCGCCGACGGCACGCAGCGCGATTTCGACGTGGTGATCGGCGCCGACGGCATCCACTCGGTGGTGCGCGCCGCCTTGTTCGGCGCCGACAAGCCCGAATTCACCGGCCTGGTCTCGTTTCGTGCGACGGTGGCACGCGGCAAGCTCTCGAAATTGCCCGACATCGACGCCTTCACCAAGTGGTGGGGCCCCGACCCGGCGACGCAGATCGTCTCCTTCCCGCTCAACCGCGGCCGCGAGCAGTTCATCTTCGCCACCACGGCACAGGAAGGCTGGCGGGAGGAATCCTGGACGATGCCGGGCGACGTGCACGAGCTGCGCGAGATCTACAAGGA
>JBDHRZ010000271.1:0-4752 GCA_039807845.1 Rhodoferax sp. | reverse complement strand
CCATTGGTCGAAACTGTCGATGCCCCAGACCGCGCCGCTGACGAACACCCGATGCTCGTGCAGCGCGATCAACGCGCCCAGCGAGGCCGGATCGAGCGCATCGAGCAGCAGCATCGTGCTGGGCCGGTTGCCGGTGAAGTGCCGATGCCCACCCGCGTCCTGCTGGCCGAGCATGAGCGCCTGCGCCTGCGCCAGCGCGCTGGCCAGCAGCAGGTCGTGGTGACCCTGCAGCGCATGCTGCGGGGTGCGGATGACGAGGAATTCCACCGGCACGATGTCCGTGCCCTGGTGCAGCATCTGGAAATACGCGTGCTGGCCGTTCGTGCCGGGCTCGCCCCAGACCACGGGCGCCGTGCCGAAGGGCAGCGCCGCGCCCTGCTGGTCGACGCGCTTGCCGTTGCTCTCCATCTCGAGTTGCTGCAGGTAGGCCGGCCAGCGTGCCAGCGCGCTCGCGTAGGGCGCGACGCTGCGGCTGGTGAAGCCGCAGAAGTTGCGATACCACACGTCCAGCAGCCCCAGGCGCAGCGGCAGGTTGTCGGTGGCTGGCGCGGTGCGAAAGTGCTCGTCCATCGCGTGCGCACCAGCCAGGAAGGAGCGAAACGCCACCGCACCGATCGCGATCGCGATCGGCAGGCCGATCGCCGACCAGAGCGAATAGCGCCCGCCGACCCAATCCCAGAAGCCGAACGTGGTGCGGATGCCGAACTGGGCGGCCGCCTGCACGTTGCTCGTGAGCGCACAGAAATGGCGCGCGATGTCGCGGCCCCCCTGCGCTTCGAACCAGCGCCTGGCGGACGCCGCGTTGGTCATGGTCTCGACGGTGGTGAAGGTCTTGGACGCGATCAGGAACACGGTGGTGTCTGGCGACAGGTGCCGCAGCACGGCGTCGAGTTCGTGCCCATCGACGTTGGAGACGAAATGCATTCGCTTGCCGGCCGTCGCATACGCGTCGAGTGCGCGCACGGCCATCTGCGGCCCGAGGTCCGAGCCGCCGATGCCGATGTTGACCACGTCGGTGATGCGGCTGTCCTGGCGCAGTTGCTCGGCGTAGCCGAGCATGGCGTCCAGCGTCGTGTGCACCTCGGCCAGGTCCGGCTCCATCGCGCTGCCATCGGCCGGCCGCGGCGTGCGCAACAGCACGTGGCGCACCGCGCGCTGCTCGGTGTTGTTGATCCGCTCGCCGGCGAACATCGCATCCCGGTAGTCGAACACCCGGCACTGCTGCGCCAGTTGCAGCAGCAAACGCTCGATGCGCGCGTCGAGCAGGTTCTTCGACAGGTCCGCGAACACGTAGGGCGCCTGCTGGCTGAAGCGCGCGAACCGCCCCGCGTCCTCGGCAAAGGCCTGGCGCAGGTCGAATCCACCTCCGTGCCCGGCGCGCGCCACGCGCAGCGCACTCCAGGCCGCCGTCCGATCACCCCGCATGCGCTGGTTCATGTCGCAGAGCCCCCGATCATGTGAAGCACGCGCCTTCAGGCCGCGAGCAGCAGTTGTTCGAGCTTGCGCGCATCGGCGCTGAACACGCGAATCCCCTCGGCGAGTTTCTCGGTCGCCATGGCATCCTCGTTCAGTGCGAAGCGAAAGCCCGCTTCGTCGTACTGCACCCGCGGCAGGTCGAGCGAGGCCGCGGCCTGCGCGTCGAGCACGCGGGGCAAGGGCGCATCCGACGCCTCCAGTGCGGCCATCAGTTCCGGGCTGATGGTGAGCAGGTCGCAGCCCGCCAGCGCCTGGATCTGGCCGACGTTGCGAAAGCTCGCGCCCATGATCTCGATCTCGATGTCGTGCTTCTTGTAGTAGTTGAAGATGCGCCGGACCGCCTGTACGCCGGGGTCGTTCGCCCCCGCATGCGCCGCTTCATCCCAGGCCGCACCGGCGGCCTTCTTGTACCAGTCGTAGATGCGCCCGACGAACGGCGAGATCAGTTGCACCCTGGCCTGGCTGCCGAGCACGGCCTGGCAGAACGAGAACAGCAAGGTGAGGTTGGTGTGGATGCCGCGCTGCTGCAACTTCGCCGCCGCCTGGATGCCCTCCCAGGTCGAAGCCAGCTTGATCAGCACGCGGTCGACGTGGATGCCCTCGCCCTGGTACATCTCGATGATGCGCTCGGCCCGGGTCACGGAAGCGTTGGTGTCGAAGCTCAGCCGTGCATCCACCTCGGTCGACACCCGGCCCGGCAGGATCGAGAGAATTTCGCAGCCGAAGCGCACCAGCAGCCGGTCGATCTGTTCGTCCAGCGGCGCGCCACGGTGGCGCTGCACCACCTCCTGCAGCAAAGGCCGATAGGCCGGCGTGCCGACAGCCTTGAGGATCAGGGACGGATTCGTGGTCGCATCCTGCGGCCTGAACTGCGCCATCTGCTGGACGTCACCGGTGTCGGCGACCACGGTGGTGAATTGCCTGAGCGCTTCGAGCTGGTTCATGGGAGGACTCCGTTGGGCCATCGCAGCCGGCACGTGGAGCGCGGCTGACGGGAGCCGCTGATTGTCCGCGAAACGAGACACCACGCCGGCAGCGCTGCCAACGTCGCGCCGTGCGGCCAATGGTGCCACCACGTGCTGCCCTCGGCCGCCTCGAGGATACGATCTGCAAGGCATCGGCCTGTGTGCATGTACCCGGCGTCACCACCGGAGCCCTGGGGCTCGCGCAACCCAACCCTGGCACGCCCGCGCCTCGATCCTGGAGCGCGGCGTTTGCGGGGCCTCGCGCAGGTGCGATGCATGCGCCTCAGGCCTTGGCGCGCGCGCAGGGGCGATCACGAATCCGCGGTCAGCGGCATCAGATGCTCGACGAGGCCGGCGTGCATGGCTGCGCCCAGTGGCAGCACTTCGTCGTTGAAGTCGTAGCGGCTGTTGTGCAGCGCGACGGCCCCCACGCCGTTCTCCGCTCCCTGCCCCAGGCGCAGGTAGGCGCCGGGCTTGGCCTGCAGCATGAAGGAGAAGTCCTCCGCACCCATGCTCGGGTCGAGGTCGCGCACCACGTGCTCGGGCCCGACCAGGGCCGCCGCCACCTGTGCCGCGATTTCCGCCTCGGCCGGACTGTTGATGGTGGCGGGGTAACTGCGCTCGTAGCGCACCGTGGCGCTGGCACCGAAACCCAGCGCCAGCGCGCTGCACAACTCGGTGAGGCGTCGCTCCACCATCTCCTGCACCGCGGGGCTGAACGTGCGCACCGTGCCAACCAGGGTCGCGGTATCGGGCACCACGCTGAAACCGGCCGGCTCGCCCGCGCGCAGCGCACACAGGCTGATCACGGCCGCGTCCACCGCGCGCACGTTGCGCGAGACGATGCTCTGCACCGCGGTGATGATGTGCCCGGCCACCAGCACCGGATCGACGGTCGTGTAGGCGTGCGCGCCGTGCCCGCCGCGCCCGGTAACCTCGATCGTGATGCGGTCGGCCGCGGCCATCACCGGGCCGGCGTTGACGCCGATGCAGCCCGGGCGCATCTGCGGCAGGTTGTGCATGGCGTACACGCTCTCGACCGGGAAACGCTCGAACAGGCCGTCCTCGATCATCGCGCGCGCGCCCGCGTAGCCCTCCTCGCCCGGCTGAAAGATCAGCACGGCGGTGCCGTCGAAGTGCCGTGTCTGCGCCAGGTAGCGCGCGGCGCCGATCAGCATCGCGGTGTGGCCATCGTGGCCGCAGGCGTGCATCACGCCGCCGGTGGTCGACTTCCAGCCGAACTCGTTGTGCTCGGTGAGCGGCAAGGCGTCCATGTCGGCCCGCAGGCCGACCATGCGGCCGCTGTCACAACGCCGGCCCCGGATCAGCGCCACCACGCCGGTCTTGCCGATGCCGGTGTGGATCGCGTCCACGCCGCACAACTCGAGCGCCTGCACCACGCGCGAGGCGGTATAGCGCTCCTCGAAACCGAGTTCGGGATGTGCGTGCAGGTCACGCCGGAGTGCCGTCAGTTCCGGGTGAAACTGGACGATGTGCGCAAACGCGCGGCCGCCGGCACGCAAACGGGGTTCTTGCTGCAAGGTCATGGGGTTGGCACCTGGGTTGCCGGCGCAGTGGTCGATGCCGCGATACGCGGCAAATGCTGGAGCGCACCATACCACGCCTGCGCCTGCGAGCGCGTGTTGTCCGTATCGGTCATGATCCCGATCGCCACCAGGGTCCCGGGCGGCTCCCCGAACGCCTGCAGGAAATCGGCCCGCACATCGCGTTCGTAGTCGAGCCAGCGGCCGAGCCGGCCTGCGCCGGATTCGAGCACGATCTTGCGAATGCGGCTGGTGCGCGGGTTGTGCACGACGCTGCCGCCGGGGTGCTGATTGCTCCACACGTACATCAGCGTCGCGTAGGGTAGCGGCTCGCCCGTCAAGGCTTCGGACAGGTCGGACAGCGCCGCATCCTTGGCGGAGAAGCGCCTGCGGTCACCCTCGAAGGCGAGCACCAGCCGCACCGGGGCGTCGTCCGCATCGCGCCGGGCGATGTCGGCCCGGGCGATCAAGGCTGGCACCAGCCACGAAAAGCGCAACCGGCCCAGTTCGCTGGGTTCGATATGCACACGCTGGCGCAGCATGCTCACGGAAGATTCGGCGCGCACCATGATCGCATCGCGCCCGTCCTTGCGCGTGGGCCGATAGTCGGACCTGCGTTTGCCGGGAAAGGTCTGGTGCTGCCAGCCTGCGGCATTCGTCGAAAGCCGGGAAGTACTGGCCCAGGGGCTCGCTGCCAGTGCGGCGACATCGTCCTCGCCACTACCCTGGATGCTCGCACAAGCCACGAGCAACAGCGCCAGGATGAG
>JBDHRZ010000270.1:0-4756 GCA_039807845.1 Rhodoferax sp. | reverse complement strand
TCGCGCGGCGCCCTGGCGTAACCGCGCTGCCACAGCGTGAAAGCGAGCACCACGTACGCCAGCCCGGCCAGGCCATGACTCCAGCCGGTCAGCACCAGGTTGTCCGAATCCATGGGAAGCGGCGCGAGCAGCGCGGCGGTCAGTGCGCGCCCTTGGCCATCAGCACGACACCGACAGTCTCGAACAACACCACCAGGTCCAGGAACAGGGTGTGGTTCTTCACGTAGTACAGGTCGTACTGCAGTTTCTCGGCCGAATCCTCGACCGAGGCGCCGTAGTGGTAGCGCACCTGCGCCCAGCCGGTGACGCCGGGCTTGACGCTTTGCCGGACCGCGAAATAGGGCAGCTCCTGCGTCAGCTTGTCGACGAAGTACGGCCGCTCGGGCCTTGGGCCCACCATGCTCATGTCGCCATTGAGCACACTGAACAATTGGGGCAGTTCATCGATGCGCAGCTTGCGGATGATGCGCCCGACCCGGGTCACGCGGTCGTCGTCCTTGCTGGCCCAGCGTGGCTGGCCGTCGCTCTCGGCGTCGGTGCGCATGCTGCGGAACTTGATGACGTTGAACAGGCGGCCGTTGAGGCCGACGCGCTCCTGCAGGTACAGGATCGGAAAGCCCGTCTCCAACACGATCGCGATCGCCGTGAGCAGCATGATCGGCGAGGTCAGCACGAGCAGGATGACGGCCGAGACCAGGTCGAACAGCCGCTTGACGACGGTGCGCACCCAGCCCTGGCTGAATCCCTCGCCGAAGATCAGCCAGCCGGCCGAAACCGAATCGAGCCGGATCTGGCCCAGCGTCTTCTCGAAGTGGGTCGCCATGTCGACCACCTTCACGCCATGAAGCTTGCAGTCGAGCAACTCGCGCAGCGGCATGCTGCCACCGCGTCGCTCGGCCAGCGCCACCACGATCTCGTCGACCTGCTGCTCCATCACGATGTCGGTGAGCGAGGCGTTGGGCGACAGGATGCCCCAGGCGGACACCTCGGCCACGGCTTCGTTCGGGCTCGCGTAGTAGCCGACCAGGTCCACGTGCGGGTCGGACTTCTGCAGCGTGCGCCCGACCAGCTTGGCGCGCGTGCCGGTGCCGAACACCAGCACGCGCTGACGCATCAGCGACTGCGCGCCCGAGTGGCCCACGTGCACGCGGTGGATCAGCATCAGCAGCACCCCGCCGGCGACCGCGAGCGCGACGAAGTCCTGGTCGTGCAGCCCGAGCGGCAGCACGCGCAGCACGATGTAGGCCAGCGGCAGGATCAGGCACAGCGAGAGCAGCGCGCGCGCCCGCGACTGGCCCAGCGAGCGGTTGTGCACGCGCTGGTAAAAGCCCAGCGCGGCGTTGATGACGAGTGCGCCAACCCCGAGCAGCGCAGCCGAGGGCAGGGCGGCCGAGGCCGCACGCGCCAGGTCCGGCATGTGCCACCCCGTGGCGAACAGCACCGTGCCCAGGATCAGGCCGAAGTCGAGCAACAACTGCAGCAGCGTGCGCTTGTGGATGTAGTGGTTGAATAGCTTGATCATTCTTATGCCCTGTGCTGTCGATGCGGCACGCTCCCTCGTCGGCAGTCAGCAGGCGATCCTCCTCGCAATGGCCACTGCGCCAGGCGCCAATGCTACACGCCCGAGACAGCGCGCGTGGCCCGGCCCGAGTACCGGGCCAGCACTGGTGCGTCGCGCCCCCGCCCAGGCACCGGGCCCGCGGCGGCTGTTTCGAAGCCGCCATCCGGCAATGGCCTTGCAGACGCCTGCACGCCGTTCACCTGTACCGCTAGACCAACACCTCGATGCAGGCGCCGTGCCCCAGGAACGATTGCGGGCTGGCGCTGGCACCATACGCCCCGGACTGGTAGATCACCACCAGGTCACCCGCCTGCGCCGGCGGCAGCGCCATGCGGTCGGCCAGCAGATCCAGCGGCGTGCACAAGGGGCCGACCACGCTCGCCACCTCCGGCGCACTGGCGTCGCAGCGGTTGCCGATCGTGACCGGGTAGTTCTTGCGCACCACCTGGCCGAAGTTGCCCGAAGCCGACAGGTGGTGGTTCAAGCCGCCGTCCGTGACGAGGAACACCTGGCCGCGCGATACCTTGCGCTCCACGATGCGCGTGACGTAGAGGCCCGCTTCGGCCACCAGGTAGCGGCCCAGCTCGATCACCAGTCGGGCCTGCGGCAAGTCGCGGGCGGCGCGTTCGAGCAACTGCGCCAGGTTGTCGCCGATCGGCGCCAGCTCCAGCCGCTGCTCGCCGGGAAAGTACGGCACGCCGAAGCCGCCACCCAGGTTCAGGAAGCGCACCGGTGCCGGCGCATCGGCGGCAAGGCGCAGCGCCAGTTCGAACGACTTCTGCTGCGCCTCGCAGATCGATTCGGCGCGCAGGTTCTGCGAGCCGGCAAACAGGTGGAAGCCTTCGAAGGCCAGCCCGGCGCGGCCGATCGCGGCGAGCACCTGCGGCACCTGCTCGGCATCGACGCCGAACTGCTTGGGCCCGCCGCCCATCTTCATGCCCGAGCCCTTGAGCTCGAAATCCGGATTCACGCGCACCGCCACCCGCGCCGGCAGGCCCAGTTGCGCGGAAATCTTCTCCAACTCGACCACCTCGCGCGCCGACTCGACATTGAGGAGCACGCGCGCCGCAACGGCCTGGCGCAGTTCGGCCACGCGCTTGCCCGGCCCGGCAAAGCTGATCTCGCGCGGATCGGCGCCGGCGTCCAGCGCCACCTTGAGTTCGCCCGCGGAGGCCACGTCGATGCCGTCGACCAGGGTCGCCATGAAGCCGACCAGGGCCGGCATCGGGTTCGCCTTCATGGCGTAGTGCAGCCCGATCGCCGCGGGCAAGGCCTTGCGCAGCAGTGCAACCCGGGCGCGCAAGGCGCCGCGGTCGTAGGCGTAGAACGGCGTCTGCCCCACGCGCTCGGCCAGCAGGCTCAGGCGCTGGCCGCCGACCAGCAGCTCGCCCTCGCGCACCGGGAATTGTTCCAGCGGCGCGTGCACCGGCAGGGTGCGCGCGGTGGGGCCACGCGCAGCGGCGGCGGCAGCCGGCACGACAGCAGCCGCGCCGCCGGTCAAGGTCTCAATGGCCATGGCGGCTGGCCCACTCGGCAGAGAGGGTCTTGCGGTCGATCTTGCCATTGGGATTGCGCGGCAGCGGGCCGGTGACGAACTCGACGCCGGCCGGGACCATGTAGGCCGGCATGCGCGCCTTGCACTGGGCCAGCAGGGCGGCAACCGGATCGGCCGCGGGCGCATCAGCCACGGTTGCACCACCCACGGTTGCATCACCCACGATTGCATCACCCACGGTTGCAGCCGCCTCGGGCAGCGTGGCGATCACCTGGATCGCCTGGCCCAGCGCCGGGTGGTCGACCCCGAAGGCCACGCATTCGCCCACCAGCCTGGTGGCATAGAGGATCTCTTCCACTTCCGTCGGGCTGACGCGGTAACCCGAGGTCTTCATCATCTCGTCGCGCCGACCGATGAAATACAGGTAGCCCTCGTCGTCCATGCGCACCGTATCACCCGAGAACACCGCGTACTCGGGCAATTGCAGCCCCGCCTCGCGTCCGCCGGTGCCGGTCGGCAGCAGCCTGTAGCGCTCGGCCGTCTTGGCGGCGTCGTTCCAGTAGCCCTGGCCAACCAGCGCGCCGCGGTGCACCAGTTCCCCCGGCTCGTTCGGGCCGCAGGGCGAGCCGTCCTCGCGCAGCACCAGGATCTCGGCGTTCGGGATCGCCTTGCCGATGGAATCGGGGCGCCGGTCCACTTCCTCGGGCGGCAGGTAGGTCGAGCGGAAGGCTTCCGTCAGCCCATACATCAGGAACGGGCGGGCGCGGGGCACGCGTGCGCGCAGGGCGTTCAGCGTCTCGCGCGGCATGCGCCCGCCAGTGTTGGCGAAGTAGCGCAGGTGCTGCCCGATCGCCGCCGGCCAATCGAGCTGGGTGAGCTGGATGTAGAGCGGCGGCACGGCGGTGAGGCCGGTCACCCGCTCGCGCTCGAGCGCCTTGAGCACATCGCGCGGCATCAGGTAGTTGAGCAGCACCACGCGCGCGCCGGCGTGAAAGGCGGTGGTGAGCTGGCTGAAACCGGCATCAAACGACAGCGGCAGCGCCGCGATCAGGGTGTCGCGTGCGTCGTTTTCCAGGTAGGAGGCAACACTCTTTGCACCCGCCACCATGTTGCGGTGCGACAGCACCACGCCCTTGGGTTTGCCGGTGCTCCCGGACGTGTAGAGGATCGCGGCGATGTCGGTGTCGATCACGCGGTGGCCGGCCACGCGCGGACTCTCCAGCAACTGCGACCAGCGCAGCACCGGCAGCGCATGCGGCAAGCTGGGCAGGTCCGGCATGCGACCGGCAACTGGTTCGGTCACGACCACCTGGCGCAGGTCCGGGCAGTGGGCCAACGACTCGCGCAGCAGCGCGAGCCGGTCCGGCGAAGTCAGCAGCACGCGCACGTTGCAGTCCTGCAGGATGAAGGCGACCTGCTCGGCCTTCAGCAGCGGATTGACCGGTACGAACACGCCGCCGGCCGCCGGCGCGCCGAAGCTCGCCACCACCGTCTCCAGACGCTTTTCCAGATAGATCGCCACGCGCTCGCCGCGCGACAGCCCCAACGCCATCAGGCCGCTTGCGAACTGCGCGACCGCGGTATCGAGCTGCCCGTAGGTCCAGGTGTCGGCACCGGCCGTCAGGGCCGGGGCATCCGCCTGGCGGGCGGCCGCGACGGCAATCAAATGCGGCAGCAGGAAGGATTCGGTCATGCAGGGG
>JBDHRZ010000269.1:0-4756 GCA_039807845.1 Rhodoferax sp. | reverse complement strand
AATCGCGAAACCCGCCGTCCGTCACCACGCCGGCAACGCCGCGCACCATCAGCCGCGTGATCAGGATCGAGCCGGCCGAGGCGGCGCGCGCATCCTTGCGGCTGTCGATCACCAGCACCGCGCCGGCCGGGCAGCGTTCCACCGCGTCACGCTGCGGGTGCTTGGGATCCTGGAACACGGTGAGCGCATTGAGGTCTTCGCGCGCCGGGATGTAGCGCAGCGTGAATGCCTCTCCGACCATCGTGGGCGTATTCGGGTTGACCGGATGCACGTCCTGGATGAACTGGTTGCGCAGTCCGCGCTTGAACAGCGCGGTACACAAGGTGGCGGTGCTGACGGTCCTGAGCTTGTCGCGGGTCGCGGCCTGCAGTGCCATGGTCGGGCTCCTCTGGTGGGTCAATGGATGGCCGGCTCGCCCACGGGCGCGCCGAACGAGGTTTCCAGGTAATCGAAGTCGCAGCCCTTGTCGGCCTGCTGGATGTGCTGGCTGAACATGTGGCCGTAGCCGCGCTCGAAGCGCTTGGGCGGCGGCGTCCAGTCGGCCTTGCGGCGCGCGAGTTCGGCCTCGTCGACTTCCAGCCGGATGCTGCGCGCGGGCACGTCGACCGTGATGCGGTCGCCGTCGCGCACCAGCGCCAGCGTGCCGCCGATATAGGCTTCCGGCGAGACGTGCAGCACGCAGGCGCCGTAGCTGGTGCCGCTCATGCGCGCGTCCGAGATGCGCAGCATGTCGCGCACGCCCTGCTTCACGAGCCGGGTCGGGATCGGCACCATGCCCCACTCGGGCATGCCGGGGCCCCCTTGCGGGCCGGCGTTGCGCAGGATGATCACGTGGTCTTCGCTCACGTCCAGATCCGGGTCGTCGATCGCCTGCTTGAGGCTCGGGTAGTCGTCGAACACCAGCGCCGGCCCGCTGTGGCGCAGGAACTTCGGGCTGCACGCGCTGGGCTTGATGACGCAGCCGTCGGGCGCCAGGTTGCCACGCAGCACGGCCAGCGCGCCTTCACGATAGATCGGGTTGGCGAGCGGCCGGATCACGTCCTCGTCGTAGACCTCGGCGCCGGCGAGGTTCTCGGCAACCGTCTGGCCGGTGACGGTCATGGCGTCGCCGTGCAGCAGTCCGCCGTCGCGCAAGCGCGCCATCAGGGCGCGCATGCCGCCGGCGTAGTAGAAGTCCTCCATCAGGTACTTGTCACCGCTGGGCCGGATGTTGGCGATCACCGGCACCTTGCGGCTGTAGGTGTCGAAGTCGTCCAGCGTCACCGCGCAGTGGGCGCCGGCACGCCGCGAGATCGCCACCAGATGGATGATGGCGTTGGTCGAGCAGCCTTCGGCCATGGCCACCGTGATCGCGTTCTCGAAGCTCTTGCGGCTGAGGATGCGTGAGGGCGTCAGATCGTCCCACACCATTTCCACGATGCGCTGTCCGCACTGCGCCGACATGCGCGGGTGGTTGGCGTCCGGCGCCGGGATGCTGGAGGCGCCGGGCAGTGTCATGCCCAGCGCCTCGGCGATGCCCATCATGGTGGAGGCGGTGCCCATCACCATGCAGGTGCCGTGGCTGCGCGCGATGCCGCCTTCGACTTCCAGCCACTGGACCTCGGTGATGTTGCCCGCGCGGCGCTCGTCCCAGTACTTGAACGCGTCCGAACCGGAACCGAGCACCTTGCCCTTCCAGTTGCCGCGCAGCATCGGCCCGGCGGGCAGGTAGATGCACGGGTAACCGGCCGAGATCGCGCCCATCAGCAGGGCCGGCGTCGTCTTGTCGCACCCGCCCATCAGCACTGCGCCGTCCACCGGGTGCGAGCGCAGCAGTTCCTCGGTCTCGATCGCCAGCAGGTTGCGGTAGAGCATCGTCGTGGGTTTGACGAAATTTTCCGCCAGCGAGATCGCCGGCAATTCGAGCGGGAAGCCGCCGGCCTGCAGGATGCCGCGCTTGACGTCCTCGACGCGCTGCTTGAAGTGGGAGTGGCAGTTGTTGATGTCGCTCCAGGTGTTGATGATGGCGATCACCGGCTTGCCCTGCCAGTCGGCGCGCTCGTAGCCCATCTGCATCGCGCGCGAGCGGTGGCCGAAGGAGCGAAAGTCGTCGGGCGCGAACCAGCGCGCGCTGCGCAATTGTTCGTAGGTCTTGCGGGTCATGCGGTTCCTCCTGCTGGCAGTGCGTGGAGCGTGGCCTGGCGTGTGTCCGCCCGAGCGCTCAAAGCGGGTCTCCCTGCGCCACCGGCGCCTCGTCCAATGGCGCGGCCGCCGTGCTGGCGCCGGCGGAAAGCTTCAGCCGGCTGCGCACCTCGGCCTTTTCTCCGGCACTGGCGAACTTGCTGTACTTGCCAAGGATCGCCACGAGTTGGGCATAGATCTTGGGGTTGCCGGCCAGGCATTCCTTCTGGTCCATGAAATCGGCATCTCCGCTGAAGTTGCCGATCAGGCCGCCGGCCTCGGTCACCAGCAGGGAGCCGGCGGCCACGTCCCAGGGCTGCAGCCCGGTCTCGAAGAATCCTTCGGTGAAGCCCGCCGCCACGTAGGCCAGGTCGAGCGCGGCCGAGCCCGGCCGGCGCAGCCCGGCGGTGCGCTGCATCACGTCGCCCATCATCGCCAGGTAGGCCGGGAAATCGTCGCCCGGGCGAAACGGGAAACCAGTGGCGATCAGGCTTTCCCCGAGCCGGAGGCGCTTGGACACGCGCAGCCGGCGGTCGTTGAGGAAGGCGCCGCGCCCACGCGTGGAGGTGAACAGGTCGTTGCGCGTCGGATCGTAGATCACGGCATGTTCGACCCTGCCCCGCACCGCCAGCGCGATGCTGATGCAGTAGACCGGAAATCCGTGGATGAAGTTCGTCGTGCCGTCCAGCGGATCGATGATCCACACGTATTCCGAGTCGCGCGCCCCATGCTGGCGGCCCGACTCCTCGGCCAGGATGCCGTGCCCGGGGTAGGCCCCGAGCAAGGTCTCGATGATGGCGGTCTCGCTCGCCTGGTCGATCTCGGTGACGAAGTCGTTCACCTGCTTCTGCGACACGCGCACCGACTCGATGTCCAGTGCGGCGCGGTTGATGATGGAACCCGCGCTGCGCGCGGCTCGCACGGCGATGTTCACCATCGGGTGGAGGTTGGGAGACGGCATGGGCTTGTTCGGTGAGGCGGGAGCTTGCGGCCCGTGACGCGGTGGCCACGGCAAGGCCGGCATTTTCCCACGAAACCCCGGCTGCGCCGGGTGCCGCTGCGTTCGCCCCTGGCTGACACAATTGGCGCCGTGCGCACCCGCTTCGTCCTGATCAATGCCAGCCACGCCGGCAACGTCGGCGCGAGTGCGCGTGCGCTGAAGGTGATGGGATTCGATGACCTGGTGTTGGTGGCGCCGCGCTGGCCCAATGTGCTGCGGCGCGAGGAGACGATCCAGCGCGCGAGCGGCGCGCTCGACGTGCTCGCCGGCGCGCGCATCGTGGCGACCTTGGACGATGCGCTCGATGGCATGACGCACCTGTTGGCCACCGCCATGACGCCGCGCGATTTCGGCCCGCCGACGCTGAGCCCGCGCGCGTGCTTTGCGCGCCTGCTCGAAGGCCGCCCGCTCGGGCAGGATGCGCAACCGGCGCCGGTTGCGGCGCGCGCTGCTGCGCCGGATGGCGTCGCCTTCCTGTTTGGCAGCGAGCGCTTCGGCATGCGCAACGAAGACGTCTACCGTTGCCACGCGGCGCTCAGCATCCCGACCAACCCCCAGTTCGGCTCGCTCAACCTGGCGGCGGCGGTGCAGGTGATCGCCTACGAGTGGCGCCAGGCGCTTGGCAGCTACCCGGTGACCAGTGCGCTCGCGCCCGCGCGGACGGCCGATGCGCGTGAACTCGCCGGTCTGCTGGAGCATTGGCAGCAGGCCCTGGTCGCGCTCGACTACCTGGACCCGCAGGCGCCGCGCAAA
Source organism: Rhodoferax sp. (assembly GCA_039807845.1). Lineage (GTDB taxonomy): Bacteria > Pseudomonadota > Gammaproteobacteria > Burkholderiales > Burkholderiaceae_C > CAISIP01. The sequence goes on along the minus strand of JBDHRZ010000269.1, from coordinate 843 downwards.
CTGATGGCGCGACTCAACCAGTTGTTCAACCGCGCCCAGGTCACGCAGGAGGAGGTGCACATCCTGCGCGGCATCGCCAAGGCAATGCTGCGGGCCGCGTCCGGCTCCAGGCAATAGTCGACTGCGCTGTGGTCCGCCAAGCGCGCCGCGCGGGGCCACACGGTGCCGCACGCGGTCACGTCGCGTGAAGCACTGCGCTAGACTTCCGTCATGTTCGCCCGCCTGCGGTCCGATATCCAGTGCATCCTCGACCGTGACCCTGCGGCGCGCAGCCGCTGGGAGGTCCTGACCTGTTATCCGGGTCTGCACGCGCTCATCCTGCATCGCCCGGCGCACTGGCTCTGGCGCCACGGCTTCACCTGGCTGGGGCGCTTCACCTCGCACATCGCACGCTGGCTCACCGGGGTGGAGATCCATCCCGGCGCGCGGGTCGGCGAGCGCGTGTTCTTCGATCATGCGATGGGCGTGGTGATCGGCGAGACGGCCGAGGTCGGCGACGGCTGCACCATCTACCACGGCGTCACGCTCGGCGGCACCTCGCTGTACAAGGGCGCCAAGCGCCATCCGACCATCGGGCGCGACGTCGTCATCGGCGCCGGGGCCAAGGTACTGGGCGGTTTCATGGTGGGCGACGGCGCCCGGATCGGCTCCAACGCGGTGGTCACCAAGCCCGTGCCGGCTGGCGCGACGGCAGTCGGCAACCCGGCGCGCATCATCCTGGCGGACGCCGACGTCAAGCGCGAGCAGGCGGCCTCGAAGATGGGTTTTTCCGCCTACGGCGTGACGCAGAGCGACGACCCGCTGAGCCTGGCGCTGCGCGGGCTGATCGACAACGCCACTTCG
>JBDHRZ010000268.1:0-4783 GCA_039807845.1 Rhodoferax sp. | reverse complement strand
CGTTGCCGGGCGTGGACCTGCGTGTGTGCGACGAGGCGGGGCAGGTCGTTGCGGTCGATGAGATCGGCGGCATCCAGGTGCGCGGGCCGGGCGTGCTCCAGGGCTACTGGCGCATGCCCGAGAAGACGCGCGAGGAGTTCACGGCAGACGGCTATTTCCGGACCGGCGACGTGGGCCGCGTGGACGGTCAGGGCTATGTGACCATCGTCGGGCGCAGCAAGGATCTCATCATCAGCGGCGGCTACAACGTCTATCCGGCCGAAGTCGAGAGCTACATGAACGAACAGCCGGGGGTGGAGGAGAGCGCGCTCGTGGGCGTTCCCCATCCGGATTTCGGCGAGGTCGGCGTCGCGGTGGTGACAGCGCGGCCGGGCTGCACGCTGGACGTGGGCGCCATCGTGGCGGCACTCAAAGGCTCGCTGGCCAACTTCAAGGTGCCCAAGCGCTGCTTCGTGGTCGATGCGCTGCCGCGCAACGCCATGGGCAAGGTGCAGAAGAACCTGTTGCGCGCGCAGTACCAGGGTCTGTTCGCGGCGGGGTGAGAGCCTTCGCCCGGCCCGCACGCGGTCCCGCGGCAGAGCGATCTCGGCTTCTCAGCGCAGCACGAGCACCGGAATGTGCGAGTGCGTCAGCACCTGCTGGGTTTCGCTGCCCAGCAGCAGGCGCTTGATGCCACGCCGGCCATGCGAAGCCATCACGATCAGGTCGCAATTGTGCTTCTTGGCGGTGGCGATCACCGCTTCGGATACCAGGTCCGACTTCACGGTGACACCCTTGGCCTTCACGCCCTTGGCCATGGCGGTCTTCTTGACCGCATCGACGACGGCCTGCGCCGCGTCGGCCCATTGCTTCTCGATGCGGGCGACTTCGCTCGCCTGCACCGCCATGCCGCCCTCGAAGTACGTCATCGGGTAACGCGCGACCACCTTGACCACCACCAGTTCGGCGCTGCACAGGCCGGCCAGCGCGATGGCACTGGAGACGGCTTTTCGGGACAGGTTGGAACCATCGGTGGCGACAAGAATACGCTTGTACATGCATGCTCCTTGGAGGGTTGTGGAATTGGCGAGGATAAACCCAAGTCGACCCGCCGTCGCGATGGTAATCGCAGTCCGGTCGCGCGGGCACGGTAAGCTTGGGGCATGACTGCCGCGACGCTGGCGAATGCCGAGCCTGCCGTGCCACTGTCCGAATCGTGGTCGGACGCGGCTGGCCGTGCCGCCGTGGATCCGGCCGGCGCGCTGCACCTGCTGGACGATCCGCAGGAATGGGCCGCCTTCAGCAGCCCCAGTGCGCAGGGCCGCGACCTGGTCGAATCGAATCTGGTCATCGATGGCATCACCTGTGCCGCCTGTGCCGTTACGATCGAGCAGGCCCTGCGCCGGACCGCGGGCGTGGTGCATGCGGACGTCAGCGCCGCCTCGCGGCGCGCAAGGGTGGTGTGGTCGCCGCAAGCCGTCAAGCCCTCCCGCTGGATGGATGCCATCCGCAGCGCCGGATACCGGCCGGTGCCGGCGAACGACGCCAGCGCCCGCGCCGCGCGCCAGCAGGAGAGCCGCGCCGCCCTGTGGCGCTGGCTGGTGGCAGGCCTGTGCATGATGCAGGTGATGATGTATGCCTACCCGGCCTACGTCGCCTTGCCCGGTGACCTGAGCCTGGAGTCGGAGCGGTTGCTGCGTTGGGCGTCCTGGGTGTTGAGCCTGCCGGTGATGCTGTTTTCCTGCGGCCCGTTCTTCCGCTCGGCGTTGCGCGACTTGTTGCAGTGGCGCATCGGCATGGATCTTCCGGTGGCGCTTGCGCTGGCCATCACGTTTGCGGTGAGCACGGTGGGAACCTTCGATCCCCTGGGAGCGTTCGGGCGCGAGGTGTATTTCGACTCGCTCACGATGTTCGTGTTCTTCCTGCTCACCGGTCGCTGGCTGGAATTGCGCCTGCGCCACCGCACGTCGGGCGCGCTGGAAGCGATGGTCAACCGCATGCCCGAGGCGGTGCAGCGCCGGCGCGCCGATGGGAGTTTCGAGAGCGTCGTCGTGCGTCGCCTGGCGGTGGGTGACGTGGTGCGCGTGCTCCCCGGCCAACCGATCGCAGCCGATGGCGAGGTACTCACGGGGTCGACGCTGGTCGACCAGTCCCTGCTCACCGGCGAGTCCAGTCCGGTGGCTTGCGCACCCGGTGACCGCGTGATTGCCGGGAGCATGAACCTCTCGGGCGCGATCGAATTGCGCGTCGAGCGTACCGGTGAAGACACCCGGTTCGCGGCGGTGCTGGCGCTGGTGCGCAGTGCTGCGACGACGCGGCCGCGGCTGGCACGGATCGCCGACCGCGTGGCCAGGCCGTTCCTGCTGGTGGTGCTGGCGGCTGCCGTGGCCGCCGCAGCCTGGTGGTGGCCGAGCGGGCCCGGGCATGCGCTGATGGTGGCCGTTGCCGTGCTGGTCGTGACCTGTCCCTGTGCGCTGTCGCTCGCCACTCCGGCCGCCATGCTGGCGGCCGCCGGCAGCCTGGCCCGCGGCGGTGTGCTGGTGCGCCGGTTGCAGGCCGTCGAGTCCCTGGCCAAGGTCGACACCGTCGTGTTCGACAAGACCGGCACCCTGACCCGGGATGGCCTGCGGCTGGACGCCGTGCGCAGCCGCCCGGGCGTCACGCACCAGGAGGCGCTGTCGATGGCGGCGGCGGTCGCGCGCCAGTCCTTGCATCCGGTGGCGCGCGCGCTGGCCGGCGCGGCGCCGGATGGCGCATGGCGCGCCGGCGCAGTCACCGAGCACGCCGGCCTGGGCTTGTCGGCGCAACTGGAGCGGCGGGTGCCGGCCGGCGTACCGGTGCACGAGGAAACGCAGGGCCGCTCCCAAGTTTCCTCGCACCCCCTCGGGGGGCCTGGCGAAGCCAGGGGTGGGGGCGGTCATGACGAAACGCAGGGCCGCTCCCAAGTTTCCTCGCACCCCCTCGGGGGGCCTGGCGAAGCCAGGGCCGGGGGCGTCCACCAGGTGCGCCTGGGCAGCAGCCGGTTCTGCACGCCGGACGCGCCGGCGCTGCCTCCAGGCCTGACCCACCTGGTGGACGAGACGGGGTGGATCGCCAGCTTTACGCTGGGTCAGGACCTGCGCGCCGATGCGCCCGCGGCCGTCGACGCACTGCTGGCGCAGGGCTGTGCCGTGCACATGCTCTCGGGCGACACGCCGCAGGCGGCCTGGCAGGTGGCCGAACGGCTCGGGCTGGCTTCGGTGCAGGCGGGTTGCACGCCCGACGACAAGATGGCCTTCCTGCGCCGGCTGCAGCAGCAGGGGCGGCGCGTCGCGGCGGTGGGCGATGGCCTCAACGATGCGCCGGTGCTGGCCGGCGCGGACGTGTCGTTCGCGATGGGCCACGCAGCGCCGCTGGCGCAGTCGCAGGCGGACTTCATCGTGCTGGGCGGGCAGTTGCAGCGCATCGCGCAAAGCCTGCAGCGGGCGCGTCGTACGCTGCGCGTGGTGCGGCAGAACATCGCCTGGGCACTGGCCTACAACCTGGCCTGCATCCCGCTGGCGGTCGCGGGCTGGATTCCGGCCTGGCTGGCGGGCCTGGGCATGGCGGCAAGCTCCCTGCTGGTGGTGCTCAATGCCGTTCGGCTCGCGAGCCGGCTGGAGGAGGTACGGACCTGATGGACATCCTGTATCTGCTCATCCCGTTGTCGGTCGTGCTGGTGTTCTTCATCCTGGCCGCCCTGTGGTGGGCGATCGACCGCGGCCAGTTCGAAGACATCGAGCGCGAGGCCGAGCGTATCCTGGAAGATTGAGTGCTGGAGTGCGCCGCGATCCCCCGCTGCGCGCGTGCGCTGACGTTGAAGGTGATTGGCGTTGATCGTGATCACGGCCCCGGTACACTCGCCGTTGTGAACACGATTTGTCGCATGTGTGATGAACGGTAATGTGAATTTGATGTTGGTCAAGCACATGGCGAGTGTGACCCTGGAAACTTGAATCAGATCAATCTGGAAGATCTCAATATGCCATTTTCCAATGCCAAGGCGAGTTCCTACAACGACAAGGTCGTGCGGCAATTTGCCATCATGACGGTCGTCTGGGGCGTCGTCGGGATGCTCGTCGGCGTCTTCATCGCTGCTCAGTTGACCTGGCCCGAACTCAATTTCGGCATTGCCTGGCTCAGCTACGGGCGCCTGCGGCCGCTGCACACCAACGCGGTGATCTTTGCATTCGGTGGCTGCGGCCTGTTCGCCACCGCGTACTACGTGGTGCAGCGCACCTGTCAGGTGCGCCTGTTCGGGGACAAGCTCGCTGCCTTCACCTTCTGGGGTTGGCAACTGGTGATCGTCGCGGCCGCGATTTCGCTGCCGATGGGTTTCACCCAGGCCAAGGAATATGCCGAGCTCGAATGGCCGATCGATATCCTGATCGCGCTGGTCTGGGTCAGTTTTGCGGTCGTGTTCTTCGGTACCGTCGGCACGCGCAAGGTGCGCCACATCTACGTCGCGAACTGGTTCTTCGGCGCCTACATCCTGGCCATCGCGTTGCTGCACATCGTCAACAGCGCAGCCATCCCGGCCGGCTGGATGAAGTCCTATTCGGCCTACGCCGGCGTGCAGGACGCGATGGTGCAATGGTGGTACGGGCACAACGCGGTGGGCTTCTTCCTGACCGCCGGGTTCCTGGGCATGATGTACTACTTCATCCCGAAGCAGGCGGAGCGCCCGGTGTACAGCTACCGGCTGTCGATCGTGCACTTCTGGGCGCTGATCTTCACCTACATGTGGGCCGGCCCGCACCATCTGCACTACACCGCGCTGCCGGAT
>JBDHRZ010000267.1:0-4808 GCA_039807845.1 Rhodoferax sp. | reverse complement strand
CAGCGCCTTCGCAGCGCGGGTGAAGCCTTCGGTAAAGCGGTCGAACGAGGCCTCCTGTACCAGGAAGCGGGTCGGCGACACGCAGACCTGCCCGGCATTGCGGAACTTCGCCGCCGCCAGCACGGCGAGCGCGATGTCCATGTCGGCATCGTCGAAGACGATCGCCGGCGCATGGCCGCCGAGTTCCATGGTGGCGCGCTTCATGTGCAGGCCGGCCAGCGCGGCGAGTTGCTTGCCCACGGGCGTGGAGCCGGTGAAGGTGACCTTGCGGATCACCGGATGCGGGATCAGGTAGCCGCTGATCTCGGCCGGGTCGCCGTACACCAGCGAGACCACGCCGGCGGGAAGGCCGGCGTCGACGAATGCCCGGATCAGTTCGGCCGGCGAGGCGGGGGTTTCCTCGGCCGCCTTGACGATGATCGAGCAGCCGCTGGCCAGCGCGGCGCCGAGCTTGCGCACCACCTGGTTGATCGGGAAGTTCCAGGGCGTGAACGCCGCCACCGGGCCGACTGGCTCCTTGAGCACCATCTGCTGCACGTTCATCGCGCGCGGCGCGACCAGCCGGCCGTAGATGCGTTTGCCCTCTTCCGCGAAGAATTCGATCGTGTCGCCGGCCATCAGCACTTCGGCCTTGGCCTCGGCAAGCGGCTTGCCCTGCTCCATCGTCATCAGGCGCGCAATCGCGTCGGCGCGCTCGCGCACCAGTTGCGCGGCGGCGCGCATCACGCGGGCGCGCTCCATCGCCGGCGTCTTGCGCCACACTTCGAACCCCTTGGAGGCTGACGCCAGTGCATCCTCCAGGTCCGCCTTGCTGGCGCGTGCCACCGTGCCGATCACCTTGCCGTCGGCGGGGTTGTACACCTTGAGCGTCGTGTCGCCGCGCGCGGCGCGCCACTGGTTGTCGATCAGCAATTGGACGTTCGGATAGCTCATGGTCGATGATTCCGTGGAGTGGATGAACGAAAGGGTTGCCGCTCGAGCGCCGGGCAGGGCACCCGCAGGGCCCGGGCGCAAGGCAGCAGACCAGCGTCGATTGTCCCCCAAACCGCCGTGCCGGCTGGTGCGCGGTGGCCCAACCGTGTCGCCGCCCCGCCGTTCGGCCGTCGAGCCGTCCAGCGGTGCGCCATGCAGCGGCGCCGACCGAGGGTCGAGAGTGCGCGTATGGTGGATGAATGGCGAGTGCGTGGCTGGTGCGCCCGTGGTACGCCCATTGTGCGGCGCGCGACAATGGCACCCCTGCCGCGTGCGGGGAGCAAAAAGAAGGTTTTGCCATGAGCGATCCGGATCGTGCATTCGACGACATCGCCAGTTGCGTGCGCCGCCATGCCGCGCGTGCGCCGGCCCAGGCCGCGCTGGTCCTTGGGGCACAGGTGCTCGACTACGCGGCGCTCGACCGGCGCATGGACCAGGTGGCCGGCGCGCTGCAGCGCGACGCCATTGGCCCGGGCGACACGATTGCGATCTGCGCCGGCACCTCGATCGAATACGTCGTGGTGTTCCTGGGGGCGGTGCGCGCCGGCGTGGCGGTGGCTCCCCTGGCGCCGGGCTCGGGTGCGCAGGGCCTGGCGCGCATGGTCGCGGACGCGCAGGCGCGCCGTGTCTTCGTCGACGCCGACAGCGCGACCTCGTTCGAGTGCTCCGCGCTCGCGCCCCCTTGCATCCGCATGGATGCCGCCGACGGGCGCGGCTCGCTGGGCCAATGGCTGCAGGGCGCAGTCAGGTCGCCGCGCGCGGTGGCCATCGATCCGGGGTGGCCGTTCAACATCATCTATTCCTCTGGCACCACCGGCGCGCCCAAGGGCATCGTGCAGTCGCACGCCATGCGCTGGGCGCACGTGCGCAGGGGTGCGGCGTACGACTACGGACCGCAGACGGTGGCGCTGCTGTCCACGCCGCTGTATTCCAACACCACCTTGGTGGTGTTCAGCCCGACCATCGCGCGCGGTGGCACGGTGGTGCTGATGACCCGCTTCGACGCGCGCGGCTACCTGGAGCTGGCACAGCGCCACCGCGTCACGCACACCATGCTGGTGCCGGTGCAGTACCAGCGCCTGATGGCCGTGCCGGATTTCGGGCAGTTCGACCTGGCCAGCTTCCGCTTCAAGTTCTCCACCAGCGCGCCGTTCGGCGCCGCGCTCAAGGCGGACGTGCTGGCGCGCTGGCCCGGCGGCCTGGTCGAGTTCTACGGCCTCACCGAAGGCGGCGGCACCTGCATCCTCGATGCGCATCGCCACCCGGACAAACTGCACACGGTCGGCCGCCCGGCCCAGGGCCACGACATGCGGCTGATCGACGACGACGGCGTCGAGGTGGCGCCCGGCCACGCCGGCGAGGTGGTCGGCCATTCGCCTGGCATGATGACCGGCTACCACGGGCAGCCGGAGCAGACGCGCGCCGCCGAATGGTTCGATCCGCAGGGCAAGCGCTTCATCCGCACTGGCGACATCGGGCGCTTCGACGCGGACGGCTTCCTGATCCTGCTCGACCGCAAGAAGGACATGCTGATCTCGGGCGGCTTCAACATCTATCCGAGCGACCTCGAAGCGGTGCTGCGCCAGCACCCCGCAGTCGCCGACGTCGCGGTGGCGGGCGTGCCGTCCGAGCGCTGGGGCGAGTCGCCGGTGGCGTTCGCCGTGCTGCGCGAAGGCGCCGACATGGCGGGGGCCGAGTTGCTGCAGTGGGCGAATGCGCAGCTCGGCAAGACCCAGCGCCTGGCCGATCTGCAACTGCTGCCCGAGTTGCCGCGCAGCCCGATCGGCAAGGTGCTCAAGCGCGAACTGCGCGCTGCCTATGGAAGCGCCGACGGCACGGGCAAGCCTCTGCCTTGATCGTGTGGCCGATGCGGTGGTGTCTCCGGTCCATGGGCCTGGCGTGCATGGATGATCGATGGTGCAACGATCATCCACCGGGTCGTGAACCCGCGCCGGCCGGCCTGCGATACTGTCTGTCGCCGGATTCGGCCGTGCCAGGCAAGGCGCGAACTCCGCATCTTCCGCATGCCACATCAAGCCACCCTGTTCGAGGATCTGCCGCCTGTCGATGCGCAGGGGGGAACCGTGCCTGGAGTGGCGTCGGAGTCGGTACCGTCGGCGTCCGGTGCGGCGGCGGTGACGGTTACGTCGCTGCGATTTGACGCGCCCGGACTGTCCGCGGGTCAGCAGCGTTTCAATCGGCTGCTCGCGCGCAACGAGACACTGGCGCGCAGGATCGCGGCGCTGCAGATGATGGCCGACGTGTATCGCCGCGCGCATGCGCGGCAGGTATACCCGCTGGAGCGCAAGCGCGACGACCTGATGCGGGAGATGGTGCATCTGCTCGACGAGCGGCTGCACCGGTCCGGCCTGTCGCGCACGCAGCAGCGCCAGGCGCGTGACATCCTGTGCACCCTGGCAGCGCCGTTCGCGCAGGACGGCGACGAAGCCATGCGTGTGCTGTACGATGCCCATGGCGAACGTTCGTTCGACGAGTGCCAGCGTGCGCAGGCGCAGGCGACCCAGGAGTTTCTGGAGGATGTGCTGGGGCAGGATTTCGACGATGCGGTCGATTTCAGCGACCCCGAAGCCGTGCTGCGCGCCAGCATGGAACAGATGCAGCGGGCAGCGCAGGCCGCGCGTGAGGCGACCCAGTCCAGGCGCGCAAAACGCGCGCGTCCGAGCAAGGCCCAGGCGCAGGCCCAGGACGCCGATACCGCGTTGCGCGCCATTTTTCGCCAGCTTGCCAGTGCGCTGCATCCGGACCGCGAGACCGATCCGGTCGAGCGCGCGCGCAAGACTGCGCTGATGAGCGAAGCCAATGCCGCGTATGGCCGGCGCGACCTGCTGGCATTGCTGCAGCTGCAACTGCGCGCCGAACTGGTGGACGGGCCGGCGGTGGCGAGGCTGGCCGAGGAAAAACTCGCGGCCCTCACGGTATTGCTGAAGGAGCGCGCTGACCGGCTGCAATGCGAACTGATGGATGCCGAGCGGCAACTGCGGATCGAATGCGCACTGGGGTCCTACGGCACGATCACCGAGCTCGTGCTGCGCCGGCACATCGCCGCGCAGCAATCGGCAGTGCAGCACGATATCGAGCAGATGCAACGCGACCTGCGCACGGTGCGCGACGATGCGGCGCTCAAGCGCTGGTTGCGCGAGCAAACCCGGCTGGCACGCGACCCATTCTGAGTTTCTCTTCCTGAACCACGTGCGAGCGCCGACATGACGACGATTTCCTGCCAATTCGACTCCGGCGCCATCGAGGTGCTGTCGAGCGCTGACCCAGCCGACATCCGGCTGCGCATCCGCCAGGACAACGCGGCCGAATTCGCCCAGTGGTTCCACTTCCGCCTCCAGGGCGCGGCAGGCGTGCCGGTGACGCTGCGCTTCGTCAACGCCGGTCAGTGTGCCTACCCGAAAGGCTGGGAGGGCTACCGCGTTGCCGCCAGCCACGATCGCCGGCAGTGGGAGCGCATCGACACCGACTACGACGGCGCGGTGATGACGGCGCGGCTCACGCCGCGCAGCAACAGCGTGCAGCTGGCGTACTTCGAGCCGTATTCCTGGGAGCGCCACCTCGACCTGCTCGCGCGGGTCTCGGCGTCGGAGCACGTGGTGCTCGAGCGCCTGGGCGAGAGCCTGGACGGCCGCGACCTCGACCTGCTGCGCATCACCGATGCGGCCAGTCCGGTGCCCGAGGCGGGGCGGCGCCAGGTCTGGCTGATCGCGCGCCAGCACCCGGGCGAGACCATGGCCGAATGGTTCGCCGAAGGTTTCCTGGAGCGGCTGCTCGACGCCGCCGACCCGGTCGCGCGCTGGCTGCTGCAGCGCTGC
>JBDHRZ010000266.1:0-4814 GCA_039807845.1 Rhodoferax sp. | reverse complement strand
TCCGCGCCGCGCAGCATTTCGCTGTTGAGCGCCCAGCGCCCGCCCAGCACCAGATCTTGGTAGGTCAGGCTGACCAGCGCGATCGAAGCCACGATCACCAGCAAGATGACCGCCGTGACCAGCAGCGCCAGGCTGGTCCAGCGTCGGGTGCTGCGCAGTTGCGGGTTCATGGGGCTCGATGTTGCCACGGGAACCGGTCGAATCGATGGGCCGGATGTCCATGCCCTGCTCCGATGCCGGTCGGGCCATTTCAAGGGAAGTCACCACCAACAGCAACGCCAGTCTGACTCACCTGCGCGCAGCGCTCCATCGCGGACCCGGCCCAGTCAGTTCCCGAGCGGCCGCATCATGCCCAGCAGCCGCGCGAGCCGCGCCTTGTCGTTGCGGATGGCATCGAATTCCTGATCCGCCAGGCCGATCAGGATCTCGGTACTCGATCGCGTGGCGGTGTCGAATGCGGCCGCGGCGATCTGCTCGCGCGATGGATGTCGGTTGACCCGCAGGTAGTGGCTGCCCAGGGCGTCGGCGCAATCGGCGCTGGCCTGGCGCTCCTGCGCGTGCATGCACAACTCGATGACCGGCGCAGCCCAGCGAAACCCGCGCTGCGGCATGGCCTGGGGATTCCCGCCGCCCAGCGGGTCGGCGGTGCCGATTCCGAGTACGCGCGGCATCGCGCCGGCCCACGACTGGCGCGCAACCTGCAGCGCGAGCAAGTCCGGGTTGTTCGCGGCCAGGCCGCCATCGACGAAACTATGACCCGCTGCAACATGCGGCACGAAGTGCGCCGGCGCCGCGGAGGTGGCCAGCATCGCGTCGAGCACGCTCAGGCCCAGGCCGTCAGGTAGCGGCGTGCCGGCACTGCCGAGCAGGCGAAGTTCCGCGCTGACCCAGTCCACCGTGGTCAGCAGCAAGGGCGTGCGCAACCTGCCGAGCGCGCCGGCGGCCTGCTCGCGCGACAGGCAGGCATGAATGGCCGCACGCACCGGCTCACTCGAATACAACGCCGGCCCGAGCAGCTTGCGCACCGCCTTGAAGCGGCGCTCGGGAAAGATGGATGGACCGTGAGCCTGGAGCACAGTGCAAATCGCGCTCGCCGATACCCCGTGCGCAAGGGCGGCAGCGATGATGCCTCCCACCGAGGTGCCCGCAAACAGGTCGAAACGGCTGCCGATCGGGCTGCCGCCGAGCAACTCGCTCTCGATGCGGGCCAGCAGCCGCGCGCTGAACAGGCCGCGGTAGCCGCCTCCCGACAGGCTGAGGACGAACACCTGTTGCGGTGCGCTGGCGTCCAGCTCGCCGTCGGGCAACCGGTACTGGTCATGCGCGCCGGAGTCGTCGCCCCCTTCCGGCCAGCCATGCCGACCGTGCTCGTCGTCCGCGTGCGGCGCGCCCGTCGAACCCGCCATGGTTCAGCCCCTCCGATCGCCTGAACCACAGGCGTGCATCAGGCCACCCTCCGTCCTGCGCACGGCGGGGCTGATCGCCTTGGGAGCCGTCCGGTGGCTCATGAGAAGAAGCGCAGGGCCGCTGCCAAGTTTTCACGGCCCCCCTCGGGGGGGCTGGCGACGCCAAGGTTGGGTGCTCTCACAGCGAGAGCACCGTGATCCCCAGGGGCGCCAGCGCCGCGTGGTACAACTCGCGCGGCTCGACCAGGGTCAGGCCGTAGCTGGAGGCGGTCGCGAGCACCATGCGGGTGTCCTGGCCGATCGACAACTGCCGGCCCTTGCGCTCGAACAGCAGGCCGGGTTGCAGGCGCAACTGGCTCCACACCTGCGCCACCTTGTCGTCCACCGCGAGCGGTTCTCCCGCCTGGTTGATGATGCGTTGCAGGCTCGCCTCGAGCGTACTGGCGGCACGCCGGCGGCGCATCTCGGACAGGCCGCTGTTGCGCACCGTCGAGCGGGCAATCTCCACCGCGACCACGCTCAGGCTGCATTCGAGCGGATTCGCGCCGGCCAGCCAGCGGCCCGCGGCGGTGCCCTTGACGAGCATGTCGTTCAGGGTATTGGCGCCCAGCAGGTAGCGCATCGGTCAGGCGGCTCCTTCGGCTGCGACGTCCAGTCAAGCGGTTCCAGGATCAACGGTCAGGCCGGATCGACCAGGCGATACTGGTCCAGTTCCGGCTCGGCGCTGTCGGCACGCAGCGGCTGCGTGCGTGCATCGAGCAGCGGCAAGCCTTGCAGCAACGCACCCACCGTCTGGTCACGTCGGTGCAGGTCCGCGAATGCCACCACCTGCTCCTCGCTGAACACCACGAAACGCCTGCTCCCCTGCATCACCACCTGGGGCGCGCCCTGCTCGACCTGCTCGAGGACCCGGGCGTAGCTGGCGCGAAAACGCGTCACCGGGGTTGCCCCGATCCGTCGTACCCGGTCCACGCCCACACCCACGCGCTGCGCAATGCTGGCAATGGCCTCACGCAGCGGATCGCCGACCTGCGTCTCCTGCACCACCGGTACTTGCGGCTGCGGATGGTCGATCATCGGACAGTCCTCCTGAAATGCACGGGCCCGCCAGGAATGGTCGGCAAACCTGTACCGATTCTAGCCAAGATATGTACAGCGACCACGCTGGGGCCCGCTGGGGTCAGGTCTTGCCTTTTGCCCCCCCCGACGAATTGGGGGGGCAAAAGGCAAGACCTGACCCCACCCGTGGATTACCATGCCACGCCATGACCATCCTCGTCACCGGCGGCGCCGGCTTCATCGGCAGCAACTTCGTGCTCGACTGGCTCGCGCAGTGCGACGAGGCGGTGGTGAACCTGGACAAGCTGACCTATGCGGGCAACCTGCACAACCTGGCGGCGCTGCAGGGCGACGCGCGCCACGTGTTCGTGCAGGGCGACATCGGCGACGGCACGCTGGTGGACGCCCTGCTGGCGCAGCATCGGCCGCGCGCGCTCGTGAACTTCGCGGCCGAGTCGCACGTGGACCGGTCCATCCACGGCCCGGGCGAGTTCATCCAGACCAACATCGTGGGCACGTTCGGGCTGCTCGAATCGGTGCGTGCCTATCTCGGGCAGACCGACGCGGCCGCGCGGGCCGCATTCCGATTCCTGCACGTGTCCACCGACGAGGTCTACGGCTCGCTCGCGCCCGGCGCAGCCGCATTCACCGAGACGCACCGCGTCGAGCCCAACAGCCCGTATTCGGCCTCCAAGGCGGCCAGCGACCATCTGGTGCGCGCCTACCACCACACCTACGGCGTGCCGGTGCTCACCACCAACTGCTCGAACAACTACGGCCCCTACCAGTTCCCGGAAAAGCTCATCCCGCTCATGATCGTCAACGCGCTGGCGGGCAAGCCGCTGCCGGTGTACGGCGACGGCCAGCAGATCCGCGACTGGCTCTACGTGAGCGACCATTGCAGCGCGATCCGGCGCGTGCTCGAAGCTGGCCGGATCGGCGAGACCTACAACGTGGGCGGCTGGAACGAGATGCCCAACCTGACGATCGTGCGCACGGTCTGCGCCCTGCTCGATGCGCTGCGCCCGCGCGCCGATGGCAAGCCCTACCAGGAGCAGATCCGTTTCGTGACCGATCGCCCGGGACACGACCGGCGCTACGCGATCGACGCGCGCAAGATCGAGCGCGAACTGGACTGGCGGCCGGCCGAGACCTTCGACAGCGGCATCCGCAAGACGGTGCAGTGGTACCTGGACCACCAGGACTGGGTGGCCAGCGTGCAAAGCGGCAGTTATCGCGACTGGCTCGACCGGCAGTACGGGCAGCGGACCGGCGCATGAAGATCCTGCTGCTCGGGCGCGACGGGCAGCTCGGCTGGGAACTGCAGCGCAGCCTGGGGCTGCTGGGTGAACTGGTCGCCCTGGGCCGCGACGCCAGCGCCAACCCGGATCGGCTGTGCGGCGACCTGCTCGACTTGGGCGGCCTGCGCAGCACGGTGCAGCGTGTGGCGCCGGGGGTCATCGTCAATGCTGCCGCCTGGACCGCAGTCGACCGGGCCGAGTCCGAGCCGCATGAGGCACACGCCGTGAACGCGCTCGCTCCCGCCATGCTGGCCGAGCAGGCGCAGGCGCTCGGCAGCTGGCTGGTGCACTATTCGAGCGACTACGTGTTCGACGGCAGCGGCAGCGACCCCTGGCGCGAGACCGATGCGCCGGCGCCGCTCAACGTGTACGGGCACTGCAAGCTCGCGGGCGAGCAGGCGGTGGCCAAGGCCTGCGAGCGCCATCTGCTGCTGCGCACCGGCTGGGTGCACTGCGCACGCGGCGACAACTTCGCCCGCACCGTGCTGCGCCTGGCCTGCCAACGCACGCAGTTGCAGGTGGTGGACGACCAGGTCGGCGCGCCGACCGCGGCCGCACTGCTGGCCGACGCCACCGCCCACATGCTGCGCGCCGCGCTGGCACAGCCGGGGTTGGCCGGCCTCTACCACTGCACCGCGGCGGGTCAGACCAGTCGGCACGGCTGGGCGCGCTTCGTGCTGGAACAGGCGCTCGCGCTCGGCTGGCCACTGCGGGCTGGCCCGCAGGACGTGATCCCGGCGGCGAGCCGCGAGCACCCGACGCCCGCACGGCGGCCGCTGAATTCGCGCCTGTCCTGCGCAAAGCTGGAGAACGCGTTCGGCCTGTACCTGCCGCCCTGGCAGACCGGGGTGCAGCGCATGGTCGCGAGCCTGCCGGTGCCGGCGCGACAGGCCAGCGGCAGGAAAACCGGCGATGCCGGCAGAATTTCCGCCGCCCCGCGGCTTGACGGAGCGCACGGGTCCAAGGCGACCAGGTCGCGCAGGTAATATCGACCCCATGAAAACCGTCTACCTGGTCGCCGGGGCGCGCCCGAACTTCATGAAGATCG
>JBDHRZ010000265.1:0-4819 GCA_039807845.1 Rhodoferax sp. | reverse complement strand
CGGCGGTCGGCAATGCGCTGCTGGCCGATGCGCAGTACGGCTGCCTGGTGCACTCGGTGGTGCAGGCGGCCGACTATGCGACCCCGCGCCTGCAGGCGCTCGACGCGATGGGGCGTGCGCACGGCAAGCCGGTGTGCATCGTCTGGCTGACAGGCTGGCTGGAAGGCCCGGGTGTGCGCGAGGTGGCGCAGTTGCCGATGACCGCCCTGTTCCACTCGACCGAGCGCTGCTTCGCCGCGCTGGCCGCGTGGCAGCGCTACAGCGCGCTGCGTATCGCGCCGTCGCGCGAAGCGCCGGCACCGACGCCCGTGGCGCTCATCGAGCGCAGCGCCGCCATGCTGGCGCAATCGCCCGGCACCGTGCTGACCGAGCGCCAGGCCAAGCAACTGCTCGCCACCTACGATGTCCCCGTGGTCGAGGACGTGCTCGTGGGCGATCGGGAGGCAGCGCTGCAGGCGGCCGCGCGCATCGGCTATCCGGTGGCGATGAAGGTCGAGTCGCCGGACCTGCCGCACAAGACCGAGGCCGGCGTCGAGCTGCTCGACCTGCGCAGCGCGCAGGACGTCGCGGCCGCGTTCGACGCCGTTATGGCCAATGCGCGGCGCGTGCAGCCGGCGCCGCGCATCCACGGCGTGCTGGTGCAGCCGATGGTGGGCCGCGGGGTCGAGATCATGGTCGGGGCGCGCATCGATGCGCAGTTCGGGCCGCTGGTGGTGGTCAGCCTGGGAGGCATCCTGGTGGAACTGCTCGACGATGCCGTGACGGCGCTGGCGCCGGTGAGCCACGCGCAGGCGCTGGCCATGCTCGCGCAACTGAAGGCGCAGGCCCTGCTCGACGGCTTTCGCGGCCTGCCCGCAGTGGACCGCGCGCAACTGGCGCGCATCATCGTGCAGGTCGCGCAGTTCGCACTGGACCACCGCCACGCGATCAGCGAGGTCGACGTCAACCCGCTCATCTGCGACGGTGCGCGCATCGTGGCGGTGGACGCGCTGATCGTGAAGTCCGCCCGGTAGGCTCGCGGCCGCGCTGCGCGGGCGTGCGTGCGTCAGCCGGGCGGCCGGACAGCCGGACAGCTACGAAGTGTTGGGGACAGAGCTGCGCACCGCTGCGCGGCGCTCCGGTCTGTCCCGCAAAGTGTCAGGATTGTTGGGGACAGAGCTGCGCACCGCTGCGCGGTGCTCCGGTCTGTCCCCAAAGTCACACGATTGTCCGGCAAAGTCTCACGTGATCACTGGCTCTCGCCGAGCTTGCTGCGCAGCAGTGCGTTGACCTGGGACGGGTTGGCCTTGCCGCGGCTGGCCTTCATCACCTGGCCGACCAGCGCGTTGAAGGCCTTGTCCTTGCCCTGGCGGAACTCCTCGACGCTGCGGGCGTTGGCCGCCACGACTTCATCGATGATGGCCTGCAGCGCGGTGTCGTCGTTCAGCTGGCGCAGGCCGCTGGAGTCGATCAGCGCGTCGACCGAGGTGCCCTGGCCGTTCCACAGCGCGTCGAACAGCTGGCGTGCGGCGCTGTTCGAGATCGTGCCGTCGCTGATACGCTGCACCAGCGCGGCCAGGGTCGGCGGGTCCACGCGCGCGGCGTCGGCGTCGATCTCCAGCGCGTTGAGCCGGCGCGACAGCTCCCCGGTGATCCAGTTGCAGACCAGCTTGGGCGCTCCGCCTGCGGCCACCGCCTGCAGGAAATACTGCGCCGTCGCCTTGCTCTGCGTGAGCAGCGCGGCGTCGTACTCCGACAGCGCGTATTCGTGCGACAGGCGCGCACGCAGCGCCTGCGGCAACTCGGGCATCGCGCTGCGCACCTGCTCCACCCATGCGGGCGCGATCACCAGCGGCGGCAGGTCGGGATCGGGGAAATAGCGGTAGTCGGCCGCGTCTTCCTTGCTGCGCATCGAGCGCGTCTCGCCGCTGTCGGGGTCGAACAGCACGGTGGCCTGCTCGATCGCGTGGCCGTCCTCGAGCTGCTCGATCTGCCAGCGCACCTCGAAATCGATCGCCTGCTGCATGTGGCGAAAACTGTTCAGGTTCTTGATCTCGCGCCGCGTGCCCAGCGCCGCGCCGGGTCGGCGCACCGAGACGTTGGCGTCGCAGCGAAAGCTCCCCTCCTGCATGTTGCCGTCGCAGATGCCGATCCAGCGTACCAGGCGGTGCAGTTCGCGTGCATACGCCACCGCCTGCGCCGACGAGCGCAGGTCGGGCTCGGTGACGATCTCCAGCAGCGGCGTGCCGGCGCGGTTGAGGTCGATGCCGCTCTGGCCGACGAAATCCTCGTGCAGCGACTTGCCGGCGTCCTCTTCCAGGTGCGCACGCACCAGCCGCACGGCGTGCTTCTCGCCATCCAGGAAGAATTCCACCGTGCCGCCCTGCACCACCGGGATCTCGAACTGGCTGATCTGGTAGCCCTTGGGCAGGTCGGGGTAGAAGTAGTTCTTGCGCGCGAACACGCTGCGCGGTGCCACGTGCGATCCGACCGCGAGGCCGAAGCGGATCGCACGCTCCACCGCGCCCTTGTTCGGCACCGGCAGCGTGCCCGGCAGCGCCAGGTCCACCGCGCAGGCCTGCGTGTTGGGTGCGGCGCCGAACGCGGTGGAGGCACCGCTGAAGATCTTCGATGCGGTCGATAGCTGGGCGTGGGTTTCGAAGCCGATCACGACCTCGTAGCCCTGCACCAGCGCTGCCGGCGGGTTGGTCGGCGTATCCGGTGACGTGGGTGCGGCGGGTGACGCGATGCGGGCGGGGCTGGTAGTGGCGGCGGGCATGGTGCTCAATACCCCTGGGGTTTGCGGGTGTGGAAGTCGCTCACCTGCTGGAACTGGTGCGCGGTCTGCAGCAGGCGGCCTTCCTGCAGGTGGTTGCCGATCAGTTGCATGCCGATCGGCAGGCCTTCGGCGCCAAAGCCCACCGGCAGGCTCATCGCCGGCAGGCCGGCCAGCGATGCCGGCAGCGTGAAGATGTCGGCCAGGTAGTTCGCCAGCGGGTCGGCGCTGTTCTCGCCGATGCGCCAGGCCACCGTGGGCGCGACCGGGCCTGCGATCAGGTCGCACTGCGTGAACGCCTGCTGGAAGTCGTCGCACAGCAGGCGCCGGATGCGCTGTGCCTGCAGGTAGTAGGCGTCGTAGTAGCCGTGCGAGAGCACGTAGGTGCCGATCAGGATGCGCCGGCGCACCTCGGCGCCGAAGCCCTCGGTGCGCGTCTTGCGGTACATGTCGGCCAGGTCGGCGTACTGCGCGGCGCGGTGGCCGTAGCGCACGCCGTCGTAGCGGCTGAGGTTGCTCGATGCCTCGGCCGGCGCGATCACGTAGTAGACCGGGATCGACAGTTCGGTGCGTGGCAGCGAGATCGGCACGCGCACCGCGCCGAGCCGCTCGTATGCGCGCAGGGCCGCGTCGAGGGCCGCGCGCACGTCCTCGGCCACGCCCTCGCCGAAGAACTCCCTGGGGATGCCGATGCGCAGGCCGCGCAGCGGCGCGCCGAGCGTGCGCGAGAAATCTTCCGGCGCGAGTGTGAGCGAGGTGGAGTCGTGCGCGGGGTCGGGGCCACACAGGTGCGTGAGCAGAAGGGCGCAGTCCTCGGCGCTGCGCGCCATCGGCCCGGCCTGGTCCAGGCTGGAGGCGAAGGCGATCATGCCGTGGCGCGAGGCGCGCCCGTAGGTCGGTTTGATGCCGGTGATGCCGCAGAACGACGCCGGCTGGCGGATCGAGCCGCCGGTGTCGGTGCCGGTGCTCGCCGGCATCAGCCGCGCCGCCACGGCGGCCGCGCTGGCGCCCGACGAGCCGCCCGGGATGTGGGCGTGGTTCCAGGGGTTGCGCACCGGCTCCGCAGCGGCGTGGCCGAGCGGCGCGATGGCGCCGTTCTCGTTCGCCGAGCCCATCGCGAATTCGTCGCAGTTGAGCTTGCCCAGCGTGACCGCACCCTGATCTGCCAACCGCGTCACTACCGTGGCGTCGAACGGCGAGCGGTAGCCTGCCAGCATGCGCGAGCCCGCCGTGCTGGGGAAGTCGCGCGTGACGAAGATGTCCTTGTGCGCCAGCGGCACGCCTTCGAGCGCGCCGGCGCCGCCGGCGGCAAGCCGCGCGTCGGCGGCGCGCGCCTGGGTCAGGGTAGCTTCTTCGTTCAGGGCCACGAAGGCGCCCAGGTGCTGGTGCGTTTGGGCGCGATCCAGGAAGTGCTGGGCGGCCTCGACGGCGGAAACGCGGCGTTCGCGCAGTTCGGTGGCGAGCTGGGCCACGCCCAGGTCGTGCAATGCGGGTTGGGTCATGCGGGGCTCACTCGATCACTTTGGGCACCAGGAACAGGCCGCGTTCGACGGCTGGTGCGCTTTGCTGGTTGACTTCGCGTTGGTTGGGCTCGCTGGCCACGTCTTCGCGCAGGCGCAGCTGCACATCCTGGATGGCGGCCACCGGGTGGGCCAGCGGCTCCACGCCCTGGGTATCCACAGCCCGCATCCGTTCCACGATGTCAAAAAACCCATTCAGCTGGGTAAGCATGCGCTCACTTTCCTGGGGTGCGAGTTCGAGCCGTGCCAGATGGGCGATGCGGCCGATGTCCTGGGGTGTCAGTGCCATAGAGAGGGGTACCTACAGAAACCGGATGTAAAGCTTGAACAACGGGTTTTCCGGGGCGAGTTATTCACAGGGGATGCGGTATTATCCCGCCTTTGCCGCACGAGGCTGCACAAGGCTGTCTGTTAGCAGGCAGTTGCGCGCAATAGAGTCAATTTGAATGCCACAAAACCGGCGATGGCAAGCCGAAGCGCCTGCCCTGCCCGAGAGGATTTTTGAATGTTCGGAGCTTTCCGTCGGTATTTCTCCACCGACCTT
>JBDHRZ010000264.1:0-4825 GCA_039807845.1 Rhodoferax sp. | reverse complement strand
GCACCTGAATCGCCCAATCCAGCACCTGGCATGCCATCGCCGGGGCCGCCACCTTGATCATGGCGATCTCGGTGCGCGCAACCTTGTTGCCCACCGTGTCCATCATGTGCGCGGCCTTGAACACGAGCAAGCGTGCCTGGTCGACCAGGATGCGCGACTGCGCGATGCGCTCGAGCGTCACGGTACGCTCGGAGAGCGGTTTGCCGAAGGCCACACGTTGCAGCGAACGCTTGCACATCGACTCCAGGCCGCGCTCGGCCAGCCCGATCAGGCGCATGCAGTGGTGGATGCGCCCCGGACCCAGGCGACCCTGGGCAATCTCGAAGCCACGGCCTTCGCCAAGCAGGATGTTCGATACCGGCACCCGCACGTTCTCGAAATCGACTTCCGCGTGGCCATGCGGCGCGTCATCGTAACCAAACACCGTCAGGCTGCGCATGACGGTGATGCCGGCGGCGTCGATCGGCACCAGGATCATCGACTGCTGCTTGTGGATCGCTGCACTGGGGTCGGTCTTGCCCATGAAGATGATCAGCTTGCAGCGCGGATCCATCGCTCCCGAAGTCCACCACTTGCGGCCGTTGATCACGTACTCGTCGCCGTCGCGCACGATGCTGGCCTGGATGTTGGTGGCGTCCGACGATGCCACCGCGGGCTCGGTCATGCCGAACGCGGAGCGAATGTCGCCATTGAGCAGCGGCTCGAGCCAGCGCCGCTTGTGCTCCTCGGTGCCGTAGCGCTCGATGGTCTCCATGTTGCCGGTGTCGGGCGCAGAGCAGTTGAACACCTCGGAAGCCCACTGCACGCGCCCCATGATCTCGCACAGCGGCGCATATTCGAGGTTGGTCAGGCCGGCACCGCGGTCGGATTCGGGCAGGAACAGGTTCCACAGGCCGGCGGCCTTGGCCTTGACCTTGAGCTCCTCGACGACCGCGGGCGGTGCCCACCGGTTGGTGGCGTTCGCGAGTTCATCGTCGAAGCGCTGTTCGTTCGGATAGATGTGCTCGTCCATGAACGCATTCAGGCGCTTCTGCAGTTCGACGACCTTGGGGGAATAGTCAAAGTTCATGGGATCCTCTCCAGTTCAAATCAGCCAGGAAAACACTGCGACAGGTTCAACCTGCCTCGCCATTGGCAACCTGCCAGCCACGCTCGGCGATCGCCCGCAGGCGCTGCGCGTCGCGCTCGACGTTGTCGGCGCTGGCGTTGGAAGCCGAGCCTTCGAGCGCACGCTTCATGATGCCCTGCAGGATCGCGGCCACCTTGAACAGGTTGAACGCGATGCAGAAGCGCCAGATCGCCGGATCGATCGCCCCGCGCCCGGTGCGCCGCGCATACGCGGCCACGTAGGACTGCTCGTCCGGGATGCCGAGCGCAGCGAGATCGCAACCTGCCATGCCACGCGACACCGACGGCTTCAGGTGCCAGGCGAGACAGTGGTAGGAAAAGTCGGCCAGCGCGCTGCCCAGGGTCGACAACTCCCAGTCGAGCACCGCGAGCACGCGCGGCTCGGTCGGGTGAAAGATCAGATTGTCGATGCGGTAGTCCCCGTGCACGATGCGCGACTCTTCATCGGCCGGCATGTGCGCCGGCAGCCAGGCGATGAGATCGTCCATGGCCTGCACGCTGGCGGTCCGCGACGCGTGGTACTGCTTGACCCAGCGGGCAAGCTGGCGCTCGAAGTAATTTCCGCTGCGGCCATAGTCGGCCAGCCCGATGGCCGCCGGTTCCAGGCTGTGCAACGCGGCGATGACGCGATTTTCCTCGTCGTAGATCGCGGCGCGCTCGTGCGGCTGCATGCCGGGCAGGCTGGGGTCCCAGAACACCCGTCCCTCGACATAGTCGACCATGTAGAAGGCGCTGCCGATCACCTCGACGTCGTCACAGTACAACAAGGGCCGCGCCACCGGCACATCGGTGTGCAGCAAAGCGCTGGTCACCCGGAACTCGCGGTCGATCGCATGCGCTTGCGCCAACAACTGGCCGGCGGGACGGCGCCGCAGCACGTACTGCCTGCCGCCCGCCTTCAGCAGAAAGGTCGGGTTGGACTGGCCTCCGCTGAACTGGGCACATTCGCTGATCGGCCCCTGCCAGCCCGGCATCCGGGATGCGAGATAGCCGTGCAGACGCCCCAGGTCGAAGGCGTGCCGTCCCGTGGCCGGCTTCAGCCCGGCCTTGGACGACTCTTGGGTTTGCTGCGCGTCAGACAAGGAGGTAGCCTCCGTCCGCATTCAGGCAGGCGCCCGTGGTGTAGGACGACGCGTCCGACGCCAGGTAGAGGATGGACGCAGCCATCTCCTCGGGTGAGGCGATGCGCTTCATCGGCACGTGTTCGAGCGCCTTGGCGCGCGTTTCGGGGCTGACCAGGGTGGCGGCCGCAAAGCGCGTTTCCACGGCACCGGGCAGCAAGGCGTTGACACGCACACCCCTGGCCGCCATCTCCTTGGCGAAGGCCTTGGTCATGGAGATCACGGCAGCCTTTGTGATCGCGTAGATGCCACGGTTCTCGGGCGGGATCATCCCGCCGACCGAGGAGATGTTCACGATGCTCCCGCTGCCCTGTGCCAGCATCATCTTCGAAGCGTGCATCGAGGCCAGAAGGTAGCCGCGCACGTTCACGTCCATCGTCTTCTGGTAGGCACCGATGTCGGCGTCCACGATGGGCCCGAAATAGGGGTTCGTGGCGGCGTTGTTCACCAGGATGTCCAGGCGCCCGTGCGCTGCCCGGATCGCCTTGAACAATGCCTCGATCTGGTCGGGCTCGCCGGTGTGGCAGGCGTGTGCCGTGGCCTGGCCTCCGGCGCCCTGGATGGAAGCCACCACCTGCTCGCAATCGGCGACCTTGCGGCTGGTGACCCAGACGTGCGCGCCCTGGGCCGCCAGCAGCTGCGCCGCAGCAGCGCCGATACCCCGGCTCGCGCCCGTCACCAGCGCCACCCGGCCCGACAGATCGAAGAGCTTGGCAGCCGACATCACTGCGCTCCAACCCGGATCAGCAGTTTTCCGGTCTTGTCGCCTGTGAGCATGCGTTGCATCGCCTGCGGAAAACTCGCGATCCCATCCATGAAGTCCTCCAGCATGATCAACGAGCCGTCGGCGAGCCAGCGCCCGAGCTCGGCGCGCGCCTCCTCGTAGCGCGCGGCGAAGTCGTACAGGATGAATCCTTCCATACGCCCGCGCTTGACCAGCAAGGAACGGTAGTTGGTGATGCCGGTGACGCCGGTTGCGGCGTACTGGCTCACGGAGCCGCACAGCACCACGCGCGCGCGCAGGGCGAGTCGGCTCAGCGCCGCATCGAGGATCGCGCCGCCGACGTTGTCGAAATAGACATCCAGCCCATTCGGGCAGAGTGCGCCCAATTGCTCGGCGACCTGCCCGGCCTTGTAGTCGACGGCACCGTCGTAGTGGAGTTTTTCCTTCAGGTAGGCGCACTTGTCCGCACCACCGGCGATGCCGATCACGCGGCAGCCCTTGATGCGCGCGATCTGGCCAACGACACTGCCGACCGCCCCGGTCGCCCCGGACACCACCACGGTCTGCCCAGGCTCCGGGCGACCGACCTCCAGCAGGCCGAAATAGGCCGTCAGGCCGGCGATGCCCAGCACGCTCAAGTAGGCCGAGAGCCTCGCTGTGCCCTTCGGGATCCGCACCAGCGGTTCGCCGATCATGTCGAACCCCTTCGTGACGGCATACTCCTGCACGCCCAGGCGCCCGGCCACGTGGTCGCCCGGCGCGAAGTCGGGATGCTTCGACACGATGACCTCCGCCACCACGCTCGCGCGCATCACCTCGCCCAGCCCGACGTGGCGCACATAACTGTCGCCCTTGTTGAGCCACACGCGCATCGCCGGGTCCATCGAAACGTAGAGCGTGCGGGTGACGAACTCCCCGTCGCCCGGATCTGCAACGGGTTCACTGGTGAAGTCCCAGGTCTCGGGCCCGGGCATGCCGGTCGGATGCTCCTTGAGCCGCACCTGGTGATTGATCATGGTCGTCATGCGTTTCCCTCATTGGTCCTGCTGGTTGTCATGCTTCGGGTTGCTCCGCGCGTCGCGTTCAAAAAAATGGCGCACGGTCAACGACGACGGCATCGCCCCGGCATCAGTTCATCTTGATGTCGGCACGCCGGATCACGTTCGCCCAATGGTCGCGATCGGCCTTGATCTGCTGCGCGAACTGCTCACGCGTGATGGACGGGATCTCATAACCCAGGCCCTGGTACTTGCTGACGATCTCGGGGTCCTTGAGCAGGCGCATGACCGTGTCGGACATTTTCTGGACGATCGGCGCTGGCGTGCCGCTTGCGAAGAACAGCCCGCCCCAGGAAGTGGTCTCGAAGCCGACGTAACCGAGTTCCTTCAGCGTAGGCACATCCGGGGTGTTGCGCGAGCGCTCCGAGCCGCTCACCGCGAGCAGACGGATCTTGCCGCCCGCCAGGTGGGGCTTGAGCGTGGAGAAATCCAGGAAGGCGGCCGTCACCTCGCCCGTCAGCAACGCCTGCGTCGCCGGCGCACCGCCCTTGTAGCCGACGTGCTCCATGTCCAGCTTGCTCTGTGCATTGAACTCGTAGCCCATCAGGTGCCCGGTGGAGCCCGGTGCGATGGAGGCGAAGTTGTGCTTGCGCGGCTCGGCGCGGACCTGTTCCACCAGTTCCTTCACCGTGGTGGCCTTGGTGCGCGCGGTGCTCACGACCAGCCACAGCGGCGTGTAGATGATTTCGGCGATCGGCACCAGGTCCGTCACCGGGTCGTAAGGTGGCTTGGTGAGCATCGCGGGCACCATCACCATGGGCAGCGTATGCAGCAGCATGGTGTAGCCGTCGGCC
>JBDHRZ010000263.1:0-4827 GCA_039807845.1 Rhodoferax sp. | reverse complement strand
CACCCTGCGTGCCGACATCGACTACGGTACCTCCGAGGCCAAGACGACGTACGGCGTCATCGGCGTCAAGGTCTGGGTGTACAAGGGTGACACGCTGGGCCGCAACGACCTGCCCGCCGTGCTGGAGCCGCGTGCCGAAGAGGAACGTCGCCCGCGTGGTCCGCGGCGCGACGGTCGTCCGGGTGTGGACCGCCCGGCCGGTGCCCGCCCGGCGCGCCGTCCGCTCGGAGCCAATGCGGCGCCATCGGACGGCAGCGACAAGCCTGCAGAGGCCGGCGCCGCAGCGCCGGCCGACGCCACCAGACCCGCCGTTAAGCGCGTTCGCAAGGCAAGCGCGCCAGCTGCAGCAGCTGACGGCAGCAAGACCTGAAAACGGTCCAGTAATCGGAGAAGACCATGCTGCAACCCGCACGCAGAAAATACCGCAAGGAGCAAAAGGGCCGCAACACCGGCATTGCGACGCGCGGCAATTCGGTGGCTTTCGGAGACTTCGGTCTCAAGTCCACCGACCGGGGCCGCCTGACGGCCCGCCAGATCGAATCGGCCCGACGCGCGATCTCGCGCCACGTCAAGCGCGGAGGCCGCATCTGGATCCGCATCTTCCCGGACAAGCCGATTTCCCAGAAACCGGCCGAAGTCCGCATGGGCAACGGCAAGGGCAACCCGGAGTACTACGTCGCCGAGATCCAGCCCGGCAAGGTGCTCTACGAGATCGTTGGCGTGCCCGAGGAACTGGCGCGCGAGGCGTTCCGCCTGGCCGCTGCCAAGCTGCCTCTGCGCACCACGTTCGTGGCGCGCATGATGGGCCAATGAGCGCTGCTGACCGGAGAATCATCGTGAACACCAAGGAACTTCGCCAGAAAGACGTGGCCGCGCTGGAAGTGGAGGTCAAGTCGCTGCAAAAGGCGCACTTCGGCCTGCGCATGCAAAAGGCCACCCAGCAACTCAACAACACCGCATCGCTGCGCTCGACCCGGCGCGACATCGCCCGTGCCAAGACGATCCTGGCCGAGAAGAAGCGTGCGCAGCATGGCGCCAGTGAAGGAGCGGCCAAATGACGCAAGAGAAAGCAACGCGCAAGCGCACCCTGATCGGCAAGGTGGTCAGCGACAAGCGCGCCAAGACGGTGACCGTCCTGGTCGAGCGGCGCGTGATGCACGACCTGTACGGCAAGATCGTCGGCAAGTCCAGCAAGTACCACGCCCACGACGAAAAGGGCGAATACAAGATGGGCGACACGATCGAGATCACCGAGAGCCGGCCGATCTCCAAGACCAAGAACTGGGTTGCGACCAGGCTGGTGCAGAAGGCGGTAGTCGTTTGATGGTCTTGCGCAGCGGCGCTGCGCGCAATTGCAGGACGGCTCACAATGTGGGCCGTTTTGTCTTGGCGCGATCGGCGCGCGTGCGCACAGCGTCGAGGCGGCAACCCAATCACAGGAGCAGACCATGATCAAGGCAGGTGATGCGCTTCCAGACGCCACGCTGATGGAATTCTCGGAAGTCGAGGGCAACGGATGCAGCATCGGACCCAATCCGGTGTCGGTCGCGAAGGCCGCCAGCGGCAAGACGATCGCGCTGTTCGCGGTGCCGGGCGCCTTCACGCCGACCTGTTCGGCCAGGCATGTGCCCAGTTACCTCGACAAGTTCTCCGAACTCGCGGCCGCCGGTGTCGACGAGATCTGGTGCGTGGCGGTGAACGATGCGTTCGTCATGGGCGCCTGGGCGCGCGACCTGAAGACGCACGGCAAGATCCGCATGCTGGCCGACGGCGATGCCGCCTTCACGAAGGCGATCGGCCTGACGCTGGACCTCACCGGCAAGGGCCTGGGCGTGCGCAGCAACCGCTACTCGATGCTGCTCAGGAACGGCAAGGTCGTCACGCTCAACGTCGAGGCGGCAGGCAAGTTCGAGGTCAGCGACGCCGGCACCATGCTCGCGCAATTGAAGGCCTGACACCGGCTGCCCGGCGCCGGTTGCACGCCCCAGGTGTTCTTCAGATCACGCCGTCCCAGGGCGCGGACAGGCGGATCGCGCCGTTGACGATGCCCACCATCGAATAGGTCTGGGGAATGTTGCCCCACAACTCGCCGGTGTTCGGGTCGAGGTCTTCGCTCAGCAGGCCGAGCGCGTTGCGGCGCGCGAGCAGGGACTCGAACGCCTCGCGCGCCTGTTCCCGGCGCCCGATGCGTGCCAGCGCATCGACGCGCCAGAACGAGCACACGTTGAACGCCGTCTGCGGTACTCCGAAATCGTCGGCTGCTTCATAGCGGCGCAGGAACGGCCCGTCTCCGAGGTGGCGCTCGATCGCCTCGACGGTGGCGATGAAGCGCCGGTCGTCCGGTGGCAGGAAGCCGACTTCGCCCATCAGCAGCACGCTAGCATCCAGGTCGCGCCCGCCCAGGCTCTCCACGAAGGCGTTGCGTTCCGCGCTCCAGGCGTGTTCGAGGATGAATGCACGGATGCGTTCGGCGCGTTCGTGCCACAGCGCCGCGCGCCCGGGCTGTGCGAGCGCGCTGGCGATGCGCGCCAGCCGGTCGCAGGCCGCCCAGCACATCAGGGTCGAAGAGGTGTGCACGCGCGCGCGTGTGCGCAACTCCCAGATGCCGGCGTCGGGCTGGTCATGCAGCCGCCAGGCCTGCTCACCCATCATCTCGAGCAGCGCGAAATCGGCGGCGTCGCCGCGGCGAAACAGCCGGCTGTCGTGGAACGACTGGGCCGCGGCCAGCACGATGCTGCCATAGACATCGTGCTGGAAGTGTTCGTAGGCCTGGTTGCCCACGCGCACCGGGCCCATGCCGCGATACCCTTCGACCTGGCTGACGATCGATTCCGGCAGTTCGGACTCCAGGCCGACACCGTACAGGGGCTGCACATGGCCATTGCGCGAACCGCGCAGCACGTTGTAGAGCCACTGCAGGTAGCCTTCCATCGTCCCGACTTCGGCCAGGCCGTTGAGCGCGCGCACGACGAAGAAGGCGTCGCGCAGCCAGCAATAGCGGTAATCCCAGTTGCGGCCGAACGCGCCCGGACGCACCGGCGCTTCCGGCAGGCTGGTCGTCAGGGCGGCCACGATCGCACCCGTATCCTCGTACTGGCACAGCTTGAGCGTGATCGCGGCGCGGATCACCGCGTCCTGCCACTCCAGCGGCACCGCCAGACGCCGGGTCCAGCCCCGCCAGTAGTGCGACGTCTGTTCCTCGAACTCGCGTGCCGTGTCGTCGATGCCCCCGCTCATGGTCTCGTCCGGTCCGAGGAGCAGCGCGACCGGCGTCGCCAGCAGGAACCAGCTCGCATCGGCCACGTAGGTCACCGGCGCCGAGGTGTTGAGCCGCAGCGTGAGCCCGGGCATCACATAGCGCAGGTGGTGGCTGCCGCGCGTGACGCGCACCTCGCCGGCGCCCCAGTCGGCGCGCGGGCGCACGACGATGCGGATGCGCGGCCGCCCGGCCAGCGGCACGATGCGTCGCACCAGTTGCGCCGGGCGGAAGGCACGGTCACGCGTGATGAAGCGCGGCGCGAAGTCGACGATCTCGACGCCATGCCCGGCGGCGTTCCACAGCCGCGTGCGCAGGATCGCCGTACGCGCATCGTAGGCCTGCTCGCTGCGCTCCATGCCTTCGAGTTCGACCGCCATCGAACCGTCGTCGGGCAGGCCTCGAGCGCTCTGCAGCAGCGCGTCGAACACCGGCGTGCTGTCGAAGCGCGGCATGCAGCACCACACGACGCGGGCCCGTGCATCGACGAGCGCGCCGATCGTGCAGTTGCCCAGCACGGCCATCTCCAGGCTCGCCTCGGACCGGCCCTCGGGAAGATCGAGCCCCGTGGCCCCGTGCGTCACGCCGACCCCCGTTTCCGGTGCGGCGAGCGAGGGTCTTATATTCGGCATGTGAAGGCGAATATACCCAATGGCACGCAATGCTGATTCGACGCCGCTGCAACCGGCCGCTGGCGCTGCGCACGCGCGCTGGTCCGGGCTGCGCACGCTGCGGTTGCAACTGCGCTTCCTGTTGCCGCTGCTGGTGACGCTCGTCGTCGCCGCCATCCTGGCCGTGCCGCTGCTCGACCAGATGACCTTGCGCTGGTTCAGTCGCGACCTCAACAGTCGCGGGACGCTCGTGGCCAATGCACTGTCGGATTCGGTCACGGACGCGGTGGCATCCGGCAACTACACCCGGCTCGGGCCGCTGTTCGATCGCGCCTTGCAGGACGAGCGGCTGTTTGCCATCGGCCTGTGCAGCCCACAGGGTCGATTGCTCGCGACGGCGGGGCGCTTTCCGGCCAGCCTGAGTTGTGCGCAGGCCCGGGCCGTCGCCGATCGGCCGGAGCCGCGATTGGGCCTGGCGGGCGGCCCGGTGCACGTGGGCGTGCACGACGTGTTCGGACATCCCCCTGCGCCCGCGCCCTCCTCGCAGCCGCAGGAACCGCGTGACACCGCGCCGGTCGATGCGCCGCCGGCCGAAGGACCTGCGTCGCAGGCCGTGGAGGGCGTGTCGGCGTCGCTTGCATCGTCCGCCAGTGAACCGGTGCTGCTGGCGCGCATCGTGCTGGTGCACGACCTGAGCTTCATCGAACGCCGCAGCCAGGACACGCGACGCTACCTGGTCGGTCTCATCACGGGGCTTGGCGTCGTCATCGCGCTGATCACGGTGGTCGTGGCGCAACTCAGTTGGCGTGGCTGGGTGCGTGGTGCGCGCGCGCTCATGCGTGGCGAGGGACTGCTCACGCCGCTGGTGCCGGTCCCCGAACTCGCGCCGCTGGCCGGCGAATTGCGTGCACGCCTGCGCGACCTCGAGGACGAATACCGTCGCGGGCTCGGCCCCGAGAC
>JBDHRZ010000262.1:0-4828 GCA_039807845.1 Rhodoferax sp. | reverse complement strand
CGCGCGCTGCCTTGGCGCCGGCGTCGGGCATCTGCGCGGCGAGTTCCTGCACGCTGCGCTTGAGTTCGTCGATGCGCGCGATCAGGGCGCTCACATCCTTGGACGATGGCACGCCCAGCTTGTTGAGCGCCTTGGCCACGCGCTCCTCGAAGATGTTCTCCAGCTTGTCCCAGTGTCCCGAGGCCCGGTTGCCGATGTCATTGGCCATGCTGGTCACGCGGCTGGTGGCCTCGGCGATGCGCCCCTCGGCGGCAGCCTGTGTCTTGCGCTGCAGCGCGACCCCTTCCTTGACCAGCGTTTCGAAGGCGCGCGTGCCTTCCGCCTGCGCCTTTGCGAATGCACCCAGCCCGGCCTGCCAGATTTGCTGGGCCGAATCCTTGACCGATCCGCCCAGCGGGCCGTTGTCGGGCGCAGGGGTGCTGGATTTGTGCAGTTTCTTGACCATGAAGCGTTCCTTGCGATACGCCGACCCGGACCTGGTACCTGGTTCGCGGCGCTGGAGATACCCCGCACTCCCGGATGCCGGCCATCGGGTGTGCGGGTGCGGGTCGCCGGATTATGCGTCAGCCTTGGCGCGCGCATGAAGGGTTAACGCGCACTGGCGAGGCGCAGGTTTTCGGCAAGAATGCGGGCTTCTGCGCAACGAAGACGATTCGAGGAGGATTGGCCATGCACTATTTCGTCACCGGCGCGACCGGGTTCATCGGCAAGCGGCTGGTCGGCAAACTGCTTGCCCGCAAGGGCTCGGTCGTGCATTTCCTGATTCGCAGGGAAAGCGAGTCCAAGGTGAAGGCCCTGCGCCAGGCCTGGGGCGTGGGGGCGGCGCGCGCGCTGCCGGTGTTCGGCGACCTGACCCAGAAGAGGCTTGGGCTCGCGCCCGAGGAGATCAAGGCGCTCAAGGGCAAGATCGATCACTTCTACCATCTGGCGGCGGTGTATGACCTGGCGGCGGACGAGCAGCAGCAGGTGGAGGTGAACATCGAAGGCACGCGCAACACGGTCGAACTGGCCCGGGCGATCGAGGCCGGCCACTTCCACCACGTGAGTTCCATTGCCGCGGCCGGTCTGTACGAGGGCGTGTTTCGCGAGGACATGTTCGACGAGGCTGAGAACGTCGAGCATCCGTACTTCATGACCAAGCACGAGAGCGAGAAGATCGTGCGCCAGGAATGCAGGCGACCCTGGACGGTGTACCGGCCGGCGATGGTCGTCGGAGACAGCCGTACCGGCGAGATGGACAAGATCGACGGCCCGTACTATTTCTTCAAGCTGATCCAGCGCATGCGGCAACTGTTGCCGCCGTGGATGCCCTCGGTCGGGCTCGAGGGTGGGCGCATCAACATCGTGCCGGTCGACTTCGTCGTCGATGCGCTCGATTGGATCAGCCACCGGGACGGCATCGGCGCCAAGTGCTTCCACCTGGTCGATCCGGTGGGCTACCGCGTCGGCGACGTGCTCGACATCTTCAGCAAGGCGGCGCATGCGCCCAAGATGAACCTGTTCGTCAATGCTGCACTGCTCGGCTTCATCCCGCGCAGCGTGACGAAGGCGCTGCTGGCGCTGGCGCCGGTGCGCCGCGTGCGCAACGCGGTGATGAAAGACCTGGGCCTGCCCGAGGACATCCTCACCTTCGTGAACTACCCCACGCGCTTCGACTGCCGCGAGACGCTGGCGGCGCTCGAGGGCAGTGGCATCGCCTGCCCGAACCTGAAGGACTATGCGTGGCGCATCTGGGACTACTGGGAGCGCCACCTGGACCCCGACCTGCACATCGACCGTTCGCTGCGCGGCACGGTCGCCGGCAAGGTGGTGCTGGTCACCGGCGGCTCGTCGGGCATCGGCCTGGCGGCCGCGCACAAGTTCGCCGAAGCCGGCGCCACCACCATCATCTGCGGGCGCGACGTCGACAAGCTCGACGAGGCGTGCAAGGACGCCACGTCGCGCGGCTACGGCTTCGTGGCCTACCCGGTGGACATCGCCGATGCGGCCGACTGCGAGCGCTTCCTCGAACTGCTGCACAAGAACCACGGCGGGGTGGATTTCCTGATCAACAACGCCGGACGCTCGATCCGGCGCGCGATCGAATCGAGCTACGACCGGTTCCATGACTACGAGCGCACCATGCAGCTCAACTATTTCGGCTGCCTGCGCGTGACCATGGGCCTGCTGCCGGCGATGGTGGCCCGCAGGAAGGGCCACGTGGTGAACATCAGCTCGATCGGCGTGCTGACGAATGCGCCGCGCTTCTCGGCCTACGTCGCCTCCAAGGCGGCGCTGGACGCCTGGACGCGCTGCGCGGCGAGCGAGTACGCGGACCAGGGCATCACGTTCACCACCATCAACATGCCGCTGGTGCGCACGCCGATGATCGCGCCGACCAGCCTGTACAACAACGTGCCCACGCTGGCGCCGGAGGATGCCGCCGACATGATCGCGCAGGCCTGCATCTTCAAGCCGGTGCGCATCGCGACCCGGCTTGGCATCACTGGCGAAGTGCTGCACGCGCTGGTGCCGCGCGTGGCGCAGATCGCGATGAACACCAGTTTTCGCATGTTCCCCGACTCGTCGGCGGCGAAAGGTGCCAAGCCGGGCGACAAGCCGGCGAAACAGCAGCTGTCGGCCGAGGCGGTGGCGATGCAGCAGATGATGCGGGGGATTCATTTCTGATTGATTGTTCCCGGCGACTGCGGGCGTGATCCCGGGCTCTGGGTGTACCAGTCGATCGGTTGGCACCGTGTACGGGCCCGGATGGCCGGGGGCGGGATGGGTTCTGAGACATAATCCGCGCCCATGGGAGTTGACGGTGAGAGCACATCGGTGTCCGGCCAGGAGATCCACGTCTTTGGTCTGCTCGATTTCCTCATCCTGATCGCGGAAAACTCCAGGAGATTGCTTGGTTGGTCGCTTGCCGCGGGTGTCGTGGCGTATGCAGCCACGTTTCTGGTCATCCCCCGCCACGTCAGCCACGCGATCCTGGCGCTGCCCTCGAACCCGTCCGCTGCCCTGGGGCCGCTGGCGAGCGTCTTTCAGGTGCAGACGGCCGCGCAGGCTGCGGTTCTGATGAGTTCCCCTGTGGTTCTCGATTCGGTGATCGAAAAACTCCGGCTGGCGAATTCACGGACGTTGCCGGAAGCGCGTCTGCGTCTGGCCGAGGACGTCAAGGCGAGCGTGCAGGCCGACGGGTTTCTGCATCTGACGGTGTTGCACGAAGACGGGACACAGGCGTTGGCGATCTCGAATGCGATCATCGACGCCTGGCGAAAAACGACGGTCCCGGTGGAAGCCGATCGCACCGATCTGATGAGCCGCTTGACCTACTCGAAGGAATCGTTGGCCGCCGTTGGTCAGATCCTGCAGGGTCTGGCAGCCGAGGGTGGGGCAAGCCTGAAGCAACCGTTGACCCGTGGAGAGGCAGGGGCGACGATCGTAACGATCGGGGAACTGCAGAACCAGTATCTCAATGACGTGATGCTCTTGCCCCGTTTGATCGACGGACTCTCGCGCGACGTGGTCAAGCAACCCCCCACGCTGGTGGCGAACGGGGAGAGGATGAAGCGCGGCCTGCTGGCCGTGCCGCTGGCGGTGTCGGTCGCGATCCTGGTGTTCGCGTGGATTCTCGTGCGCCACGCCTGGCGGTTGGCCGCGCAGGACGCACAGACGGCCGAGCGGCAGCAGCGCTTGATTGCCGCATTGCCGTTTGCCCGCCGGACGCGGGAGTGATTGATGGCGGCGTTCGCGCATCGCCGGCCCGCAGGCACAAGGTGGGAAAATCCCCGCATGTTTGAAAATGCAACCATCCTGGTGACGGGCGGGACCGGGTCGTTCGGCAACACCTTCGTGCCGATGACGCTGGAGCGGTTCAACCCGAAGAAGCTGATCGTCTATTCGCGCGACGAGATGAAGCAGTGGGAGATGGCGCGCCGGTTCCAGGGCGATGCGCGCGTGCGCTTCTTCATCGGCGACGTGCGCGACCGCGACCGCCTGTACCGGGCGCTCGATGGTGTCGATTACGTCGTGCATGCGGCGGCGACCAAGATCGTGCCGACGGCCGAATACAACCCCTTCGAGTGCGTGAAGACCAACGTCATCGGGGCCATGAACCTGATCGACGCCTGCATCGACAAGGGCGTGCGCCGTGTCGTCGCGCTGTCCACCGACAAGGCGAGCAGCCCGGTGAATCTGTACGGCGCCACCAAGCTCGCGGCCGACAAGCTGTTCGTCGCCGGCAACTCCTACGCGGGCGGGCACGACACGCGCTTTGGCGTGGTGCGCTACGGCAACGTGATGGGTTCGCGCGGCTCGGTGATCCCGTTTTTCCTCTCGCTGTCGGACCAGCCGTCGCTGCCGATCACGGATGCGCGCATGACGCGTTTCATGATCACGCTCGAGCAGGGCGTGGAACTGGTCTGGCACGCGTTCGGCGACATGCAGGGCGGCGAGATCTACGTGAAGAAGATCCCCTCCATGAAGGTGACCGACATCGCGCAGGCGGTCTCGCCGCAGGCGGCGCACGAGGTCATCGGCATCCGGCCCGGCGAGAAGCTGCATGAGCAGATGATCAGCGCCGAGGACGCGCTGTACGCCTATGAATACGCGGAGCATTTCAAGATCCTGCCCGCCATCAACAACTGGAGCAGCGACCCGGCGCGCATCAAGGACGGGCGCAAGGTGGCCGAAGGCTTCGTGTATGCCAGCGACAACAACGCGCAATGGATGTCGGTGGCCGAACTGCGTGGCTGGATCGATGCCAACCGGGAAAAGATCGGGAACATCTGATGCGCACCATTCCCTACGGCCGGCAGGAGATCCTGCAGCAGGACATCGATGC
>JBDHRZ010000261.1:0-4834 GCA_039807845.1 Rhodoferax sp. | reverse complement strand
CGACCGGCCGGCGCGGCTGCTCGACGCCGACGCCGGCGCGGCGCGGCCGGCGGGTTGGTTGCAGCACTGGCTCGGCGGGCGCGACGCGCAGGCAGCACGGCGTGGCTCCGACTGGCGCGTCACTGTGCCGCGTGCGTGAAGGGGGTCAGGCGATGTCAGTATTCTTTACAGCGAGCCGGCTGGTGACGGCCGCAAGCGGGGAAAATCGTGCGTTGGTACCGCCATCCGCGGGGTGGCCTGAAATATGCTCATGGCGCGGACGGCATGGCCGCGGCGCCATGAGCGCGGCGTCGATCACTCGATTCTTGGGAGAGCAATCATGATGGAAACGAAGATTCCCGGCGGCAGGTTTGCTGCCCTTGCCTCGCTGGCGCTTGCGCTCGGCACGGTCAGCCCGCTGGCCGATGCGGCCATGGCGGCGGTGGCGCCCACGCTTTCCGTGCTCGGGATCGACGCGGTTGCCAATCCGGGCGGCCAGGCGTCCCCGCAGTTCCAGTTCACGTTCAACACCGATTTCGACCTGGCCGGCTTCGAACTCACGATCGATTTCGACCCGACCAAACTCAGTTTCAACGCCGCCTCGTCCACGCTGACGGCCGGCGGGGACACCTATACGCTGGCGCAGACGCTGGCCATGATGGAGGCCGCCTCCAAAGTGCCGGGGCCAGGTCCCGACTTCTTCTACAGCCCCGGCCAGGGCGGCTTCACCAGCGCCATCACGAGCGGAACGTTCACCTTCACGGGAACCTACCTGACACAGTCCTACCCGTTGCCCGCCGGCAGTTCGGTCACGCTGACGGGGGTGTTCCAGGCGCAACCTGGTTTTGCTGCCGGCAGTACGCTGGTGCACGTTTCCGGTCAGGCGCTGGATGCTTCCTTCACCGGCCAGTCCTTTGCCGCGACCGCCGCCGTCGCCGCCGTCCCCGAACCCGAAGCCTGGCTGATGCTCCTCGGCGGCCTGGGGCTGGTTGCCGCCCGGGTGCGTCGGCGCAGCGCATAAACAAGCCCGACTCGCATCCCCGGCCTCGCGATCGCGGTCGATTGCAGCCGCGGCGTTCGGCCGCGTCCGTTCGTGCGTTCCGTCACGCGGGTCTGCAAGGGGGCGTCAATGGGGCGCCTGATGCCAAGTGCAACACCGCCGCGGCTTGCACATCTGCCTGTGCTTGCGCCGGCGCTGGCCAGGCGTGTCGGGCGCATCCATCATTGACCCATCGGTCGCGCTGATCCACCCATGGCCTGGGCCGTATCGTTTGTCATGGGCGCCGCGTGGCTGCTGGTGGCGTTGCGCTTCGTGCGCCACCTGCCGCTGCGCACCGGCGGCCGGGTCACGGTCGCGCTGCTGTTGCTGCCGCTGGCCGAGTACTACCTGCTGGCCGCCTGGTGGTACGGGAATTTCTCGTCGCTGGAGTGGCCCAGGCCGGCGCTGGTCGCCATCGGCTGGGCGTTCGGCAGCTTCCTCTTGCTTGCCCTGCTGCTGCTGGCGCGCGACGCGCTGGCCGGGCTGCTGTTGCTGCCCTTTCCCGGCACGGCACGCAGCGTGCTGCACAGCCGGCGCGGTTCCATGGTGCTGGGCGCGCTCGCACTGGCGCTGGGTGCATACGGGACCTGGGAGGGCCTGCGGGTGCCGGACGTGCGGCGTGTCGAGATCGTCGTGCCCGGGCTGCCTGCGGCCTTCGAGGGTTATCGCATCGCGCTGCTGTCGGACCTGCACGCCACCCGGCTGCTGCCGCAGGAGTGGCAGCGTGCGGTGGTCGAGCAGACGAATGCCCTCGGATCCGAGCTGATCGTCATCAGCGGCGACCTGGAGGATGGCTCGCCGGCGCAGCGCGCGGGCGATGTCGCGCCGCTGGCCGAACTGCGCGCGCCCGATGGCGTGTTCGCGGTGCCTGGCAACCACGAGTATTACGTCGACTACCCCGGCTGGATGACGGCGTTGCGTGCGCTCGGCCTGCCGGTGCTGGAAAATCGCCACGTCGTGATCGCGCGTGGGGCCGACCGCCTGGCGCTGGCCGGGCTCACCGACCCGCAGGCGCGCGCCTTTGGCCAGGCGCCGCCCGACCTGGGCGCGGCGCTGGCCGGTGCCCCGGCGGACGTGCCGGTGGTGCTGCTTACGCACCGACCGGGCGCAGCGCCGGAGCACGCGCGCGCCGGCGTGCGGCTGCAACTGGCCGGGCACACGCACGGCGGCCAGATCCTTGGGCCGAACCTGCTCACGAAATGGGCCAACAACGGCTTCCTGGCGGGCGTCTACCAGGTCGAGGGCATGCCCCTGTACGTCAGTCGCGGCACCGGTCTGTGGCATGGTCTCGTGCTGCGCCTGGGCGCGCCGTCGGAGATCACCGAACTGGTGCTGCACGCCCACTGAGACGCCCCATCGTCCCGACTCGGACGGGCCGCCCGAGGAGCACGCTATTTTCCGCAGTCGGCGCTTTGGCGCACTGGCCTGCGCAAGCGCTGCCCGCAGTGTCATCGGCGCGGGCATACTGTTGCGATGTCCGACGCGCCACCCGAATCCGCCGCGGTCGTCGCCCGCGGCAACGACGCGGACCCGGCACGCCTGGCGCTGCTGCTCTCGCTCGGAGCTGCCATCTCGCTGGGCATCACGCGCTTTGCCTATGGCCTGCTGCTGCCGCCGATGCGCGAGGACCTGGGCTGGAGCTATGCGCTGGCGGGCGCGATGAACACCAGCAACGCGGCCGGCTACCTGCTCGGGGCGCTGCTGACCCCGTGGCTGCTGCGGCGCATGCGTGCCGGCGCGCTGATGCTCGGCGCTGCGTTCGCCGCCAGCGCGCTGATGCTGCTGTGCGGCGTGCTCATGGGCAACACGGCCTGGCTGGCCCAGCGGCTGGCAGCCGGCGTGGCCAGCGCGTTCGTGTTCATCAGCGGCGGTCTGCTGGCGGCGCGCCTGGGTGCGGCGCAACCGTTGCGCGCTGGCTGGCTGATCGGCCTGTACTACGGTGGCACTGGCCTGGGCATCGTCGTGTCGGCGCTGGCGGTTCCGGTTGCCATCGCCGCGGCCGCCGGCCGTGCGCATGCGTGGTCCGCGGCCTGGGTCGTGCTCGGGTTGGCGTGTCTCGCGGCCAGCGCCGGGCTGCGCCGAGCCGTCGTACAACTCGATGGCGTGCCGTCCTCCCCACCCGCGCTGCAGGCTGCGGCCACGAGCGCCACGCCGCCGATGCGGGGTGCAGCGGCGCACGCCACCGTGCCGGCGTACGCGACAGCGTCCGTGCGCCGCGAGCGCCTGCCGTGGCGGCGTTTCGCGTTCGGTCTGGCCGGCTACGGCATGTTCGGCGTGGGCTACATCGGCTACATGACCTTCATCGTTGCGCTGCTGCGCGAGCAGGGCGTGCCGACCTGGGCCATCACGGGTTTCTACGCGGCGCTCGGCCTGGCCGTGCTGGCGTCGCCGCGCCTGTGGGCCGGTTTGCTGGACCGGTACCCGGACGGCCGTCCGATGGCCTTGCTCAACGCCTTGCTCGGTGCGGCCACGCTCGCGCCGGCGCTCAGCCAGGCGTGGCCGCTGGTGCTGGGTTCGGTGTTGTTGTTCGGCGCCGTGTTCCTGTCCGTGGTGGCGTCCACCACCGCCTGGGTGCGGCACAACCTGCCGCCCGTGCACTGGGCGGCCGGCATCGGGGCCTTCACCATCGTGTTTGCCGCGGGCCAGATCGTAGGCCCGACGGTCGTGGGGTGGATCGCCGACGGGCCGGGCGGCCTGGCGCGCGGCTTCATCGTCTCCGCGCTGGCGCTCTGGTGCGGTGCGGCGCTCGCCTTGCGCCAGCCGGCGCACATCTTCACAGGCGCTGAGCGCGGGTAGGCGATGCACGGGTCAGGCGATGCACCGATCAGGCAACCCACGGGTCGGGCGACGCGCCAAGTCAGGCGCGCGGCTGTCTGAATAACCGCAAGCCGGGAAGGGTCACGGGTCGCTGGCGGTTCCGACGCCCGGAATCGGGTGGCTAGAATCCTGCCTCGGCAATCATTGCCCAGGCAATCGTTATCGATGGTCCAGGCAGTCCCGACCCTCTCCAGCTTTCCCCTCGACCCCTGCCATTGCGGCCTTCCCGCCCGGCGAACCCGCACCCCATGCCCGCTCCCGCCAGCCCTCCCGGCCTCCCCGAGGCGACCGAAGCCGGGCATCCGGCCCCGCCGAGCCAGTCTCCTGGCACATACGCGGGGCAGGACAGCGTCGCCTACCTGATGAAGCAGATCATGGTGTCGTTCGTGGCGCAGGCCGACCGGCGCCTGGGTGCGCTGGGGCTGACCCATGCGCAGTGGGTGCCGCTGGTGCGCCTGCGGCTGACGGGAGCGTCGACGGTGGTCGACTTGGCGCGCTGGCTGAACGCCGACGCGGGCGCCACCACCCGCCTGCTCGACCGCCTCGAAAAGAAGGGCCTGTGCCGGCGCAGCCGCTCCAGCACGGATCGGCGCGTGGTGCATGTGGCGATCACGAACCAGGGGCTGGCTGCGACGGCGCAGGCTCCTGCCGTGCTGAAGGACATCCTCGATGCCCACCTGGCCGGATTCAGCGCGGCCGAGTCGAGCCAGTTGATCGCCATGCTGCGCCGCATGCGGGACAACGGCGAGGCCCTGCGCCAGTCGGAACCACTGCACGAGGCGCCATGAACCGATGTTCAGCAATGCATTCTGCAACCCACGACCGCGACCGGACCCGTGCCAGACGTTGCGCCAGGACTTGCCACGCACCATGACCCCTTCTTCTTCCGTAACCGATGCCCGGCACCGCTGCGTGCGGGTGGCCCGAAGCGGTGCCCGATCCGCTGTGCGTTCGCCGTGGCCGGCCGGCGCGCTGGCGCTGGCCGCGCTGCTGCTGGCG
>JBDHRZ010000260.1:0-4844 GCA_039807845.1 Rhodoferax sp. | reverse complement strand
TTACTGTAATATTATTACAAAGGAGCTCAAACATGTCACCCCTGTTTCTCCGCAAGACAGTCTGTCGCGCACTTTCGCTGACTGCCCTGGCCCTCGGGCCGTTGTTCGCCGCCACGCCCGCCGTCGCCGCCCCGTCCGCCGCCATCCAGGCGATGATCGCCGAGCCGCAGACGCTGGATACGATGAGTACGTCCAGCGATCTGGTGGGCACCATCATGCAGCATATCTACGAGACGCTCTACACCTTCGACGGCAAATGGAACGTGGTGCCGATGCTGGCCGACGGGATGCCCAAGGTTTCCAAGGACGGCAAGACGTACACCTTCACCCTGCGCAAGGGCGTCAAGTGGCACGACGGAAAGGATTTCACCAGCGCCGACGTGAAGTTCACGCTGCTCGAAGTGCTGGCCAAGCTGCATCCGCGCGCCGCGCCGGTGTTCAAGAACGTCGGCCTCGAGGTGGACACCCCGGACGCCGGCACGGTGGTGGTGCGGCTACAGAAACCCTATGCGCCGTTCCTGTCGCAGATGACCGTATTCGACGCGCCGATGCTGCCGCGTCACGTCTACGAGGGCAGCAATCCGGGCACCAACCCGGCCAACCAGAAGCCGATCGGCACCGGCCCGTTCCGCTTCGCGGAATGGAAGCGCGGCGCCAGCATCAAGCTGGTGCGCAACGACAGCTACTGGGACGCGGACAAGCCCTACCTGCAGGAGATCATCTTCCAGATCATCCCGCAGGGCACCAACCGCGTGCCGGCGCTGCAGACCGGCGAGATCGACGTGCTGATGGACTTCTACACCCCGAAGCCGGAAATCCCGCGCCTGCTGGCCGACAAGTCGCTCGCGCCGCGGCGCGGCGTGAACATCCCCGCGATCTGGTTCATGATGTTCAACATCGACACGCCGGTGGTAGGCAAGAAAGAGGTGCGCCACGCGCTGGCGCTGGCAATCGACCGCGAGCGCATCGTCAAGCAGGTGATGCAGGGCATTGCGCGTCCGGGCGCGGGCGCGTTCGGTGACGGCTTCAAGTGGCTGCTCAACACCGACGTGGGGTACGCGAAGAAATACCCATTCGACCCGGCCCGCGCCAAGGCGCTGCTGGCCAAGGCCGGCATCAAGCCCAACACGGTGACGCTGCGCATGCCGTTCGACCTGAACCGTCCGCAGATGCGCGCGCAGTCGCAGATCATCCAGGAAAACCTGCGCAGCATAGGACTGGAGGTACGTCTCGAGCCGCTGGAGCGCTCGGTGCTCAACGACCGGGTCGCCGTGAAGCGCGACTTCGACATGACGCTGGGCTCGTTCTATTCGGCGGGCGACCCGGCGATCGGCTATACGCGGCTGTACGTGACGAACAAGAGCACGGCCGCGAACACCAACTCGAGCGGCTATTCCAACCCCAAGGTGGACGAACTGCTGGCCGCCGGCGCGACTGCAGCGGATCGCAACGCACGCGCGAAGGCCTACAAGGAACTGCAGGTCATCCTGAACGAAGACCTGCCTTCCCTGGTTCTGTTCGACGAGGAAACGGTGGACACCGCAAGCAGGAAGCTCAGTGGCGTGTTCCCGGGGCTCGATGCCCGCGACCAGTGGGCCGGCGTGCGCCGCGCCGGCTGAGCGCCCGCGATGACGTGAGCCGCAAGCGCTGATCACGCCGCCAGGGCATGCTGCAGTTCACCATCCGCCGCCTGCTGCATGCGGTGCCATTGCTGTTGGCAGTGGTGGTGCTCAACTTCCTGCTGATCGCCCTCACCCCGGGCGACCCGATCACGCTGCTGGTGGGTGATTTTCCGGCGCCCCAGGAATACCTGGACAAGATGCGCGCCGAGTACGGGCTCGACCAGCCGGTCTGGGTCCAGCTCGGCCACTACCTGGTCAAGGTGGCGCAGGGCGATTTCGGCTATTCCTTCAACGCCCAGCAGCCGGTGGCGCCGCTCATCCTCGAGCGCGTGGGCGCCACCCTCACGCTCACCGTCACGGCACTGGCGCTGGCCAGTGTCGGCGGCATCGTGTTTGGCGTGCTGGCCGCACGCCTGCGCGGTGGCGCCGTCGATGGCGGCATCCAGGCCGCCGCCTCGGCCGGCTATTCGATCCCGGACTTCTGGCTCGGCCAGTTGCTGATCCTGGTGTTCGCGATCTGGCTCGGCTGGCTTCCCTCACAGGGCAACCAGCCGATCCGCGGCTTGCCCGAAGGGTTCTGGGCGAGCACGCTGGAACAACTGCGCTACCTGATCCTGCCGGCGCTGGCGCTGTCGCTGCGCTACCTCACGCTGATCACGCGCATCACGCGCGCGGCGATGCTCGAGGTGATGCACGCCGACTTCATCCTCGCCTCGCGCGCGCGCGGCGCCAGCGAGTGGACGGTGATGATGGTGCACGCGCTGCGCAATGCGGCAGCGCCCGTGCTCACCGTGATCGGCTACAACGTCGGCTTCATCCTGGCGGGCTCGGCGCTGATCGAGGCGGTGTTCGCCTGGCCCGGCATCGGCCGCCTGCTGTTCGAATCGATCTCCAAGCGCGACTACCCGGTCATGCTCGCGATCCTGCTGATGGTCTCGGCCACGGTGGTGGTCGCCAATCTGGTCACCGACATCGTGCACCGCCTGATCGACCCGAGGATCGAGCGCCAATGAGCGGCAGACGGCGATTGCACTCCTGCGTGGCACACCGCACGCACTGCGGGAGCGGCTCGTGAGCGACAGCCCACCCTCCAGCGCCGGCACGGGCGCGATGGCCGCCGCGGTGGCACCGGAGGGCGGCAGGCGCGCACGCGCGCAGCGCTTTCGGCGGCGACTGCTGCACCGGCCCGCAACCTGGCTGTCCATCGCCTGCCTCCTGCTGATCGTCGCCTTCGCGCTGCTGGCACCCTGGATCACCGGCAGCAACCCGCTCGACGGCGGCCAGGACTCGCTGCTGCCGCCACTGTCGACCGGCCACTGGCTGGGCACCGACGACCTCGGGCGCGACGTCTGGACGCGCGTGGTCTACGGCACCCGCATCTCGTTGCTGGTCGGCGTGGCCAGCGCCGCACTGTCGGTGCTGATCGGCGTGCTGGTCGGCGCGCTGGCGGGCTACTACGGCGGCTGGCTCGACACCACGCTCATGCGCATCGCCGAGTTCTTCCAGACGCTGCCGCGCTTCGTGCTGGCACTGATCGTGATCGCGCTGTTCGGCGCCAGCGTGACGAAGATGATCCTGGTGATCGCGGTGCTGTCCTGGCCGCAACTGGCGCGCGTGGTGCGCGCCACCGTGGCGAGCCTGAACCAGTCGCAGTTCGTCGATGCGGCGCGCGTGGCCGGCATGGGCGCAGGCGCCATCATCGGGCGCGAAATCCTGCCCAACGTGGCCGCGCCGATCGTCGTGATCGGCTCGCTGGACATCGCTGCGGCGATCCTGATCGAGGCCAGCCTGAGCTTCTTCGGCCTCGGCGACCCGAACCAGGTTTCCTGGGGCGCGATGCTCAACGATGCGCAGCAGTACCTGCGCACCGCCTGGTGGATGTCGGCCTTCCCCGGCCTCGGGATCGCGCTCACGGTGCTGTCCTTCAACCTGCTGGGCGACGCCCTCAACGACGCGCTCAACCCGCGCGGGGAGCAGGGATGAGCACGGCGCTGCTCGAGGTCCGCGACCTGTGCGTCGACATCCGCACGCGCGGCGGCGGACTGCGCGTGGTGAAGGACGTCTCGCTGCGCGTGGCGCGCGGCGAAGCGGTCGGACTGGTCGGCGAGTCGGGCTCGGGCAAGTCGATGACCGCGTTCGCCGTGATGAACCTGTTTCCCTCGCCGCGCGCCCACGTGGCCGCGGGCGAGGTCGTGCTGGAGGGACAGCGCCTCACCGACCTGTCCGCCGACGCGCTGCGCGCGGTGCGTGGCGCGCGCATGGGCATGGTGTTCCAGGACCCGACCAGTTACCTCGATCCGCTGATGCCGGTCGGGCGCCAGGTCGCGGAGACGCTGCGCGCCCACCAGTCCGGCGAGGACCACCAGGCGCGCGTGCTGGAGTTGCTCGAATTGATGGAGTTGCCGCAGGCCGCGCAGGTGGCGCGCAAATATCCGCATGAACTCTCCGGTGGCATGCGCCAGCGCATCCTGATCGCCTGCGCGCTGGCGCTGCGCCCGGCGCTGCTGATCGCCGACGAACCGACCACCGCGCTGGACGTGACGGTACAGGCCGGCATCCTGCAACTGCTCGGCCGCCTGCGCCGCGAACTCGACCTGGGCCTGCTGCTGATCACGCACGACCTGGCGGTAGTGGCCGAAACCTGCCAGCGCGTCTACGTGATGTACGCCGGCGAGATCGTCGAGCACCAGCACGCGCTCGATCTGTTCGAGGCGCCGCGCCATCCCTACACGCAGGGCCTGCTGCGCAGCATCCTGCATCCGCGCTCGCGTGCGCACGACCTGTTCTCGATTCCGGGCGGCGTACCGATCGCAGGCCACTGGCCGTCGGGCTGCCGCTTCCACCCGCGCTGCCCGGTCGCGCAGGCCGGGCGCTGCGACACGCAGCTACCGTCGCTGACCCCGGTGCAGGCGCCACACGGGCCCGGCGCCGACCGCTGCCACCTGGCGGAGGACCCCCGCACGCGCGACGCCTGGGGCCAGCCCCGCAGTGCGCAGCACGGAGGGTAACCGAGTGAGCCATTCTGCCGAAGTGCCGGTGCTCGAAGCGCGCAACGTGAGCCGGCTGTTTCCGATCCGCGGCAGCGGCGGCCTGCTGCGCGCGCCGCAGATGCAGCGCGCGGTGGACGACGTGTCGGTGTGCGTGCGGGCCGGCGAGGTGATGGCGCTGGTGGGCGAAAGCGGCAGCGGCAAGACCACGCTCGGACGCATGCTGCTCGGACTC
>JBDHRZ010000259.1:0-4861 GCA_039807845.1 Rhodoferax sp. | reverse complement strand
ACAGCCGTGCGCCCAGGCGGCTCTCCAGGTTCTGGATGCGCTGGCTCACCGCTGCCTGCGTCAGCCCGATCTCGCTGGCTGCCGCCGTGAAGCTGCCCGTGCGCCCGGCGGCCTCGAACAAACGCACCCATTCCGACGGGAGCTTGCCGGCATCAATCATGAAAACGACCCCTCAGACATCAAATCCATAGATTGTGATTATGGGCCGCAGGCCCGACACTCGCGGCGGTTTTAAGAGACATATCAGCGGCGCCCGGCCGCCCGAAGCCGCTGATGCGCCCCCCCGGGGGGCAGCGGACCGCGCGCAGCGGGGGGAGCGTGGGGGCAGTTGTATATCAGCGGCGCCCGGCCGCCCGAAGCCGCTGATGCGCCCCCTCGGGGGGCAGCGGACCGCGCGCAGCGGGGGGAGCGTGGGGGCTCATTTCAGGAAGGATGATCTGGACATGACGGATGTGAAGGTTTCGGACGACGGCAGCGTGTTGACTCTGCAGCGCGGCCATGGCGATGCACTGCGCTTTCATGCCATCTGGCTGCGCGACAACGCCTGGGATG
This sequence comes from Rhodoferax sp., assembly GCA_039807845.1. Taxonomy (GTDB): domain Bacteria; phylum Pseudomonadota; class Gammaproteobacteria; order Burkholderiales; family Burkholderiaceae_C; genus CAISIP01. Next base: position 4,309 of record JBDHRZ010000259.1, on the reverse strand, counting down.
CCGCCACGCGCGCGCCGGGCAACGGCCAGCGCCTGATCGCGCTGCGTGACATCCCGGCGCGGACCCGCATCACGGCGGCGGCCGTCGACGGCAATCGCCTCTCGGTCGTGTTCGCCCCGGAGGGCAAGAGCGTCGACTACGCGCTCGACTGGCTGCAGGCCCACGCGTATGACCGCTCCCGTCAGCATGCACCGGGCTGGACCGCCGATACCACCACGCTCTGGGACCGTGCCCTGATGGGAGCCGTGCCGGTCGGCCAGTTCGATGCCGTCCGCAGCGACCCCTCGGCGCTGCGCGACTGGCTGTTCGCGTTGCGTCGCTACGGCTTTGCCAAGCTCAGCGGCGGGCCAGTCGCGGCCGGTGCCCTGCTGCAGGTGGCCGGCCTGTTCGGCTATGTGCGCGAGACCAACTACGGCGTGTATTTCGAGGTGCGCACCGAGGTCAACCCGACGAATCTGGCCTACACCGGGCTGGGCCTGCAGGCCCACACCGACAACCCGTACCGGGACCCGGTGCCGACGATGCAGATTCTCTACTGCCTGGAGAACTCGACCGCGGGCGGGGAGAACATGGTGGTGGACGGATTTCGTGCCGCGCTGCGCCTGCGCGCGGAGGACCCGCGTGGCTTCGACCTGCTGAGCCGCCATTGCGCGCGCTTCGAATATGCCGGCGAGGCGGGTGTCTGCCTGCGTGCGCGCCGGCCGATGATCGAACTCGCGCCCGACGGCGAACTGCTCGCGGTGCGCTTCAACAACCGCTCCACTGCGGCCATCACCGACGTGCCGTTCGACGCCATGGCCGATTACTACGCCGCCTATCGGCGCCTGGGCGAGATCATCGACGACCCGGCGATGGAGGTGAGCTTCAAGCTCGATCCCGGCGAGTGCTTCGTCGTCGACAACACGCGCGTGCTGCACGCGCGCAAAGGCTACTCGGGCAGCGGCAGCCGCTGGCTGCAGGGCTGCTATGCGGACAAGGACGGCATGCTCTCCAGACTCGCGGTGCTCGAGCAGAGCACGGCCGCCAACCGGGCCGTCGCATGAGTGCCGCCGGGCCGTTCCCAAGGCGAACCGCCGGACAGCTACGAGGTGTCGGGGACAGAGCTCCGCACCGCTGCGCGGCGCTACGGTCTGTCCCCGAGGTCTCGGCTCCGCAGTGCGCGGCACGGAGGGTAGCCCGATGAGCGCCGCAGTGGGCAGCTTGGAGGGTAGTCCCGTGACCCGCAATGGCGCCTTCGCCCGCCTGACGCCGGCCAACATCGTCGCATTCCTGGGCGACGTGTTCGCGCGCCGCGGCGCCGAGGAGTACCTGGGCGAACCGGTCTCGATGGCCGAGCACATGCTGCAGTCGGCGCGCTGCGCCGAAGAAGCGGGCCAGCCCGACGCCGTGGTGGCCGCGGCCCTGCTGCACGACATCGGCCACTTCACCAGCGAGTTCGGCACCTACGCGCCGTCGGACACCGTGGACCGGCACCACGAGGACGCCGGCGCCGACCTGCTGGCGCCGTTCTTTCCGCCACTGGTGACCGACTGCGTGCGCCACCACGTGGCGGCCAAGCGCTATCTGTGCGCGACCCGGCCCGAGTACCTCCGCAAGCTCTCGCCCGCCTCCGTGCACACCTTACAGTTGCAGGGCGGCCCGATGGAGCAGACGGAGGTGGCGGCGTTCGAGTCCAATCCGCACCACCGGGCGATCGTGAAGGTGCGCGTCTACGACGACACCGGCAAGCGCGCCGGCACGCCAACCAGGACCTTCGCCGACTACGCGCCGATGCTCCAGCGGCTGGTGGACGCGCACTGTGCGGGCGGACAGGCCGGAGCTTGATGCGCCCGTGGCGACGGCGTCAGGGTGTGCCCGGGGGCTGGTCCACGACCCTGGCTGGCGGAGTTGCGGCTGGCCGGAGCCGCCGCAGGAAGTCCTCCTGAGTCGCGCTTTCGATGGTGCCGGGCCGCCGCTGGCGTACCAGGGCGATGGCCGACTCCGCGTCCAGCCCGAAGCTGTCGATCAGTACCGCGGCCACCATCGTGCCGGTGCGCCCGAGGCCGGCCGCGCAGTGGAACACCACGCTTTCTCCGCGTACCAGTGCCTGGATGACTTCGGCCCGGCCTGCCTGCCATGCGGCGCAGGCGGTCGACTGCGGCGCATGCATGTTGGGAATCGGGATGTGCAGCCAGGCCAGCCGTGCCGCGTGCACCTGCTGCGGCAGGGATGCCACGCCCAGTTTTGCGAATTCGGCTTCTTCCACGAGTGATACCAGCCAGCGGGCGCCCCATGTCGCAATGCCTGTGAGGTCGCTGTGCAGGTTTCTCTGCCAGTGGCGGCCGGCGCCGTCCACGCCATTGCGCCCCGGGCAGTGCGTCATGCCCAGGCGGCCGCCCGAAGTCAGATCGACGTGGTCGATCCGCAACGGGCCGCGGCAGTCGTCCCGGGGTTGCATGGGATCGGGCGCCGTTGCCGTCGCCGCGGTGCTATGGATTTCCCTGCGCGCCGCGCACTGCGGGGCTGAGCGCCTCGGGAGCCGCCCGGCGGCGTTCACTTGCGTGCTTCGCTCTTGCCGTCGTAGCGCTTGCGCCACTCGGCGACGATGCGTGGCTGCTCCTTGGCGGCCCAGGCGAAGTCGTTCTTGATCAGCTTGTCCGTCACCTCGGCGGGGAAGAACTCCGGCTTTTTCACGGTGACGGGCAGCGCAGTCACTTCATAGCGCGCGCCATAGGCTTCCATGGCCGGCCTGGAGACGGCCCAGTCCATGAAGGTCTTGGCGTCGGCCAGGTTCTTGGTGCCTTTCATGATGGCTGCGGTCTGCATTTCCCAGCCCGTCCCTTCCTGCGCCATGATGATGTCGATCGGCGCACCCTGTGCTTTCAGGTTCGCGGCGCGGAACGGGAACGACAACCCGATCGTGTATTCGCCGGCCGCTGCCTGCTCGCAGGGCTTGGAGCCCGAGTGGCTGTACGCGCCGATGTTGTTGTGCAGCTTGTCCATGAAGGCCCAGGCCTTTTCTTCACCCATCATCTGGATCCAGGCCGCCACCATGAGGTAGCCGGTACCGGCCGACGCCGGATTCGGCATGGTGATTTTCCCCTTGTAGACGGGGTTTTCCAGGTCGGTCCACTTGGTCGGCTTGGGCAGGTTCTGCTTCTTGGCCTCGATCGTGTTGAAGCAGATCGTCGAAGCCCAGCCATAGATGCCCACCCAGTGCGCGGGTTGCTGCTTGTCCAGGTACAGCGGATTGAGCGCCTCCATCCCCTTCGGCGAGTAGGGCTCGAAGAGCCCGAGCTTGTCCATGTTGATGACGCTGGTGACGGCCATCGCGAACAGCACGTCGGCGCGCGGGTTGTCCTTTTCGGCGAGCACGCGGGCCTGGATGATGCCGGTGGAGTCACGCACCCAGTTCAGCTTGATGTTCGGGTGCGACTTGGCAAACACTTCCGAGAAGTACTTGATGTTGTCGGCTTCAGCCCCTGCATAGATGGTGAGCTCCCCGGCGCTGGCGCTGCAGGCCCCGGCGGCGGCAAGCGCCACGCCCAGCAAGGAGCGGGTGAATCGAAAACGGTAACGGGCACCGGTCATGGCAAGTCTCCTGGTCTGGTTTGCGGCGGCGGGGTTGTGTGCGTCGCGCCTTGCCGCCTGGCGGGCACGCGTCGTTCGGGATCGGGATTGGGTCGCAGCACGTGCCGCGCGTCGCTCGCTGTTGCGCGACGCGGGACATTGCGGGCTCGCGTGCTCAGGCATGGGTCGGTGCGCGCCACTTCTGCAGTCGCGCGATCAGTGAGCCCGAAATCAGCACCTGCAGGATGCGCACCACCACGCATGCGTAGACGATCAGCATCGCCATGGCTGCCGCAGAGGCCTGTCGTCCGGCTTCGTCCATGTGCAGCACCGCGAGCGAAGCGAGCTTGGTATGGATGCCGTACAGGAAGATCACGCCCGAGACGGTCGTCATGGCGTTGAGAAACAGGTAGCTCCAGATCTCGACCAGGGCCGGCGCGCAGACGGGCACGGTGATGCGCGCGAAACAACGCACCATGGGCACCTTCATCGACGCGCCGACAGCCTCGAACTCGCGATCGATGGCCTTGAGTGCAGTGGTCGAGGTGAGGTGCGCGATCGTGTAGTAATGCACGATCGTCACGACGACCAGTATGGTCATCGTTCCGTAGAGGCCGCCGAGCATGCTGCCGGGCCGGTTGATCACCAGCAGGTAGCCCAGCCCCAGCACCAGGCCGGGAATCGCCATCGGCAGCAGGGCGACCGCCTGCAGCAACTGGCGGCCCGACGCGTCGCGCTTGGGCTTTTCGGCCAGGTAGTC
>JBDHRZ010000258.1:0-4873 GCA_039807845.1 Rhodoferax sp. | reverse complement strand
GTGTGGCGCGCGCGCTGCCGGCGCCGGCGGGCTGCCAGCCCAGGGTGCGCAACGACCGCGCCGTCTCGAACAGCGGCAAGCCCATGATGCCGGAATAGCTGCCATGGATCGTGCGCACGAACGCGGCGGCCCGACCCTGGATGGCATAGGCGCCGGCCTTGCCCATCGGCTCGCCGCTGGCCACGTAGTGCTCGATCGCCGCATCATCGAGCGGCGCGAATTCGACCCGCGAGACACCGAGCGCCTCCTCGCGCCGGCGACCGCGCGCCAGCGCCACTGCCGTCAGTACGCGGTGCGTGCGCCCGCCGAGCCGTCGCAGCATCGCGCGCGCCTGTGCGGGGTCTTGCGGCTTGCCCAGGATCTGGCGCCCCAGCGCCACCGTGGTGTCGGCGCACACGATGATGCCGGGCGCCAGCTTGCGCCGCCGGTGCCGCGCCAGCGCCGCGTCGAGCTTGAGCGCGGTCACGCGCACCACGTAGTGCGCCGGCGCCTCGCCCGGCCGCATCGCCTCGAGTTGCTCGGCGTCCTCGTCGGCGTCGGCCAGCAGCAGGCTGTGGCGCACGCCGATCTGATCCAGCAGCTGGCTGCGCCGCGGGCTCTGGGATGCCAGGTAGACCGTCGCTGTCATGGCGGTGGCGTGTGCCTGTGGCTACTCACGGTGATAGGGATGGTTCGCGTTGATCGACCAGGCGCGGTAGAGCTGCTCGACCAGCAACACCCGCGCCAGCGCATGCGGCAGGGTGAGGTCGGACAGCCGCAAGCGTTCGTGCGCCGCCTGCTTGAAGGCCGGCTCCAGGCCATCGGGTCCGCCGATCACCAGCGCCACGTCCGCCCCATCGTGTTGCCACTGGCGCAGCCGGGCGGCCAGTGCCATGGTGCTGACGCTCGCGCCATGCTCATCGAGCGCCACGATGCGGCTGCCCGGGCTGATCGCCGCCACGATGCGCGTGCGCTCGCCCGCCAGGATCGCAGGCAGCGCGGTTGCGGTACGCGGCTGCGTCTTCACCGCCTTGAGTTCGAGCCGCAGCTCCGGCGGAAAGCGCTTTGCGTAATCGTCCCAGGCAGCCTGCGCCCAAGCCGGCACGCGCTGGCCAACGGCAACCACGACCAGCTTCACAGCGCATCACGCCTTGCGTACGGAAGACCGGCGCGCCGCGACGCTGGTCGGTGCCGCCTTGCCGCCCACACGGGTCTTCGGCTTGCGCGGCGCGGCAACTACCACCGTGGCCCTGGGCGCAGTGGCCGCACGTCTGGGCCTGGCCGTGGCCCCCTTGGCTGGCGCTGCCCTGGCTGCGACAGACTTGCCTGCGACAGACTTGCCTGCGACAGACTTGCCTGCCACCGGTTTGCCTGCGGCCCGTTTGCCTGCGGCGGCCTTGCCTGCCACCGGTGTGGCTGCACCTGGCTCGGCAACCGACCTCGCCGCCGGTCTGGTGGGCGCGGGTGTCGCCGCAGCCGCCCTGCGCGCCGCTGCACCGTTGCCACCGGTCGCCGTGTTGCCGGTGGCGACCGGCTTGCGTGCACCCAGCTTCAGGCGGACCGGCTTCTCGCCCCACAACTCCTCCAGGTGGTAGTAGGAACGAAACGCCGGCTGCATGATGTGCACCACCGCCTGGCTGCAGTCGACGATGATCCACTCGCCGTTCGCCTCGCCTTCGACGCGCGGCTTGGGAAAACCGGCATCACGCACCGTGTCGCACACGCTGGCGGCCAATGCCTTGGTCTGGCGATTGGACGTCCCCGACGCGACGATGACCCGTTCGAACAAGGCAGACAGGTGCTCGGTGTCGAACACCTGGATGTCCTGGGCCTTGACGTCTTCCAGCCCATCGACGATGGCACGCTGGAGCTTCTGGGTACTGCGTTTGGCGGCGGATTCAGTGGTCATCAAGAGGTCTGGTAGAGGCGGTGGAGTGCAATATAACGCGCCACCGGTCCACCAACCAGCGGCTCGACGCTCTCTCCCAGGCCGGCGCGCCGGCGGATGTCGGTGGCACTGAGGTCGAACGGGGGCAGTTGCAACTGCACGAAACGCGCACGCAGCGCATCCGGCGGCTGCCAGGCCGGCGCGGCGCCCGCGTGCGCAGCGCCGCGTCCGGCGACCGCGATCACGGCCAGTGCCACGATCTCCTCCCAGGCATGCCAACCGGGAAGGGCCTGCGCCTGGTCCTGGCCGATCACCAGGTACAGTTGCGCCTGCGCATGCTGCAGCCGCAGTGCCCGCAAGGTATCGACGGTGTAGCTCGGCCCGGCGCGCTCGACTTCACGCGTGTCGACCTGTACGCCGGACATGCCATCGAAGGCCAGCCGCGCCATCGCGACGCGGTGCACGGCTTCGGACAAGGGCCGGCGCTTGTGCCAGGCAACTCCCGTCGGCACGACCAGCAAACGGTCGAGCGCCAACTGGTCGAGCGCCACCTGCGCCAGCGCCCGGTGCGCGAGATGCGGTGGATCGAAGGCGCCGCCGAAGACGCCGAGCCGCCGCAGCGGTGCCTCCGCCAGGCTCAAACCCAGTCCCTTCGTACCAGGTAGTCGTGCCCGAGCGCATATTCGGGAGTGCCGGGCTGCGGTTGTTCACGGTACGACCAGCGCACCAGCGGCGGCATCGACAGCAGGATCGATTCGGTGCGCCCGCCCGACTGCAGGCCGAAATGGGTACCCCGGTCCCAGACCAGGTTGAATTCGACGTAACGGCCACGCCGGTACAGCTGGAATTGCCGCTCGCGATCGCCATAGGTCATGCTCGCGCGCCGCTGCACGATCGGCAAGTAGGCATGCAGGAACGCGTCGCCGACCGCGCGCTGCAGCGCAAACGCGGCCTCGAAGTCCCCGGCACCGTAGTCGTCGAAGAAGATGCCGCCCACGCCGCGCTGCTCCTGCCGGTGCCTGAGGTAGAAGTACTCGTCGCACCAGTGCTTGAAGCGCGGGTACAGCGCGGCGTCGAACGGATCGAGCGCGGCCTTGCAGGTCGCATGGAAGTGGACCACGTCCTCGTCGAAGCCGTAATACGGCGTGAGGTCCATGCCGCCACCGAACCAGCACAGTTCGCGTTCGGTGCCGGGAAACGCCGCCAGCATGCGCACGTTCATGTGCACCGTGGGAACGTACGGATTGCGTGGATGGAACACCAGCGACACGCCGAGCGCCTCGAACGGTGCACCCGAGAGTTCCGGGCGCCCGTGCGTGGCCGAGGGCGGCAGCGCCGGGCCGCGCACATGCGAAAAGCCGCAACCCGCGCGCTCGAACACCTGGCCCTGCTCCAGGATCCGGGTGAGGCCATCCCCCTGCAAGGATTCGCGGGCGTCCTTCTGCCAGGCGTCGTCGAGGAACGCATTGCCGTCGATGTCCGCGACCGCACTGCAGATGCGCTGCTGCAGGCCGCACAGGTAGGCGCGCACCGCCGGGATGCGCGCATGCATATCCGCGCCGATCGGCGTGGCGGCTGTCGTTGTGACCGACGCGACGCCGGCACCGACGCGCAGCTTCGCGCTGCGTGCAGGGGCGGCCGCGCCTGGCGGCACCCGCCTCGGGGGCTGCGCGGGGGTCTTCATGCCGCGGCCCGGTGCCCGATGTCGCTGCGGTACTGCATGCCGTCGAACCCGATCTCGCGCACCGCGGCATAGGCGCGCTGCTGCGCCTGGCGCACGTTGTCGGCCAGCGCCGTGACACACAACACGCGCCCGCCGCTGGTGAGGACGCCGTCGGCGTCGCGCCGGGTGCCGGCATGAAACACCATCAGGTCGCCCGCATCGGGCGGCAAACCCCGGATCCGGTCTCCGCTGCGCACGTGCGCCGGGTAGCCATGCGCGGCCAGCACGACGCCCAGCGCGGTACGCCGATCCCACTGCAGTTCGAACTGGTCGAGCCGGCGCTCGTCGCCGCTTTCCGTGGCTGCCAGCAGCAACTCGAGCAGGTCACTCTTGAGCCGCATCATGATCACCTGCGTCTCCGGATCGCCGAGCCGGCAGTTGAACTCCAGCGCCCGCGGCTGCCCGCGGGCGTCGATCATCAAGCCCGCATACAGGAACCCGGTGTACGCGATGCCGTCCTTTTCCATGCCGCGGATCGTGGGCAGGATGATCTCGCGCATCGCCTTGGCGTGCACCGCCGGCGTGACCACCGCCGCCGGTGAATAGGCACCCATGCCACCGGTGTTCGGACCCTGGTCGCCGTCACCCAGCCGCTTGTGGTCCTGGCTGCTGGCCAGCGCCAGCACACAGCGGCCGTCACACAGCACGATGAAACTGGCCTCCTCGCCGGCGAGGAACTGCTCGATCACGATGCACGCGCCGGCTTGCGCGCTCTGCGGCAACATCTGGTCGATCGCATCCAGCGCCTGCTGCAGCGTCTGCGCCACGACTACGCCCTTGCCGGCGGCCAGCCCATCGGCCTTGATCACGATCGGCGCCCCGCGTTCGATGACGAAGGCGCGCGCCGCCGCACGTTCGGTGAACGTCCTGTGCAGCGCGGTCGGAATCCCGTGGCGCTGCATGAACTCCTTCGAGAATGCCTTTGAACTCTCCAATTGCGCCGCCGCGCGGGTCGGACCGAAGATGCGCAGGCCGCGTTCGCGGAACAGGTCGACCACCCCGGCCGCCAGCGGCACTTCCGGCCCGACCACGGTCAGCCCGACTTTGTGCTCGCGCGCCCAGTCCGCCAGTTGGCCCAGGTCGGTGATGTCCAGGTTGCGCACGCGTTCGGCCTGCGCGGTGCCCCCGTTGCCCGGCGCCACGAACACCGTCTCGACCCGGCTCGACTGCGCGAGCTTCCAGGCCAGCGCGTGCTCGCGGCCGCCGCCGCCGATGACCAGCACCTTCATAGCGCAGCGTTGTGGTAGACCGCCTGCACGTCGTCGAGGTCTTCGAGCACGTCC
>JBDHRZ010000257.1:0-4875 GCA_039807845.1 Rhodoferax sp. | reverse complement strand
TCGGCATACCGGCGGTGGTCGGCTGCGGCGACGCGACCGAACTGCTCAAGGAAGGCGTTCTGGTGACGGTCAGCTGCGCCGAGGGCGACACCGGCCGTGTCTATGACGGGGTGCTGGAGACCGAGGTGCAGCAGGTCGAGCGCGGGACCATGCCCGACGTTGCCGTGAAGATCATGATGAACGTGGGCAATCCGCAACTGGCGTTCGATTTCTGCCAGTTGCCCAATGCCGGCGTCGGGCTGGCCCGGCTGGAGTTCATCATCAACAACAACATCGGCGTGCATCCGAAGGCCATCCTGGAGTATCCGGCGGTGGATCCGGATCTCAAGAAGGCGGTGGAGTCGGTGGCGCGCGGGCATGCCTCGCCGCGTGCGTTCTATGTCGACCGGGTCGCCGAGGGCGTGGCGACCATTGCGGCGGCGTTCTGGCCCAAGCCGGTGATCGTGCGCCTGTCCGATTTCAAGAGCAACGAGTACCGCACGCTGATCGGCGGCAGCCGGTACGAGCCGGACGAGGAAAACCCGATGCTGGGTTTTCGCGGAGCGGCCCGCTACATCAGCGACGATTTCGGCGCAGCGTTCGCCATGGAGTGCGAAGCGATGCTGCGCGTGCGCCGCGACATGGGCCTGACGAACGTGCAGTTGATGGTGCCGTTCGTGCGCACGCTGGACCAGGCGCGCAAGGTCACCGAACTGCTCGCCACGCACGGCCTGCGCCGTGGCGATGGCGCCGCGCGCGACGGCAGCGGCGGACTCAAGCTCATCATGATGTGCGAGATTCCGAGCAATGCGATCCTCGCCAGCGAGTTCCTGCAGTATTTCGATGGCTTTTCGATCGGATCGAACGACCTCACGCAACTCACGCTGGGGCTGGACCGGGACTCTGGTCTGGAGCAACTGGCAGCCGACTTCGACGAGCGCGACGCTGCCGTGAAGGCATTGATCAGGATGGCGATCCAGGCCTGTCGGGCACAGGGCAAGTACGTGGGCATCTGTGGTCAGGGACCGAGTGACCATCCGGATTTTTCCGCGTGGCTGCGCGACGAGGGGATCGAGTCGATTTCACTCAATCCGGATACCGTCATCGACACCTGGCGCCGGCTCGCCAACTGACGCGAATTGCATCGAACGCACGGGCCCGACTCGGCCAGGCTGCCCGAGGGGGCCACCTGCGTATGGTTGCTGCGTATGGCGCTTGCGTGCGGCCTGCCTGGGTGGCGCGGAAGCTACGATGGGCTATACTCGCCGGTTTTCCCCTTGCCGCACCCTGCCTGGACGCCAGGGGCGGCTTTCCCGGCCCTGCACGCGCCTCGTGCGCGGCGGCGGGGTCATCCACAAGGAGGTTCGATGCGTCATTACGAGATCATCCTCATGATCCATCCGGATCAGAGCGAGCAGGTTCCAGCCATGCTGGAGCGTTACAAGAGCATGATCACCGCCGGCAACGGCCGGATCCACCGGGTCGAGGACTGGGGGCGCCGCCAGATGGTCTACATGATCAACAAGTTGGCCAAGGCGCATTACCTGTGCATCAACATCGAGGCCGACCAGGCCGTGATGGCCGAACTCGAGCACGCGTTCAAGTTCAACGATGCCGTGCTGCGCCACCTGACGGTGCTGCGCAGGAAAGCGGACACCGCGCCGTCGGCGATGATGAAGACCGTGGAACGTGAGGACGCGCGCAAGGCCCAACAAGCCGAGGCGCACGCAGGCGAGCGTTGACGCAGGCGCCGGGTGAGTGAAGCAGCCAACTGCCTGATCCTGACCGCCAGTCTCGCCGCGCGTGATGCGATGCGCTACACACCGGCGGGCGTACCGGCCCTGAACCTGGAACTCACACATGCATCCAGCGTTCTTGAAGCCGGGCAACTCCGGCAGGTGAAGGTGGGATTGAAGGCGCTGGCGCTGGGCAGCAATGCCGAGCGATTGACCAGTCAGGCGATCGGCAGCCGTTGGCGCTTCACCGGCTTTCTGGCCACTCCCCGCAACGGAAAGCACGTCGTCTTTCACATCCAGGAATTTTCGCAAGACCCATCCATGTCGTCCCCGCAGGATGCGTCGGTCCAGGTCGTCTGAACCGGTCAGCCTGCTCACAGAAGGATTTCACCATGCCCGCACCGAAACGTTTTTCCAAGGACAAGCGCCCCAAGCGTCCGGCCCAGAATCTGCTGTTCAAGCGCAAGCGCTTTTGCCGCTTCACCGTCACTGGCGTCGAGGAGATCGACTACAAGGACATCGACACGCTGCGCGACTTCATTTCTGAGAACGGCAAGATCATTCCAGCCCGCCTGACGGGCACGCGCGCCATCTTCCAGCGTCAACTCAACACCGCGATCAAGCGCGCACGCTTTCTGGCCATGCTGCCGTACAGCGACCAGCACCGCATCTGAGAGGCCATTCCCATGCAAATCATTCTGCTCGACAAGGTCGTGAACCTTGGCAACCTGGGTGAAATCGTCAAGGTCAAGGACGGCTATGCCCGCAATTTCCTGATTCCTACCGGCCGGGCGCGTCGCGCCACTGCAGCGGCCAAGCAGGAGTTCGAAGCCAGGCGGGCCGAACTCGAACGGGTCGCCGCCGCGAAGCTGGTGGAAGCCCAGGCCCTGGGTGAAAAGCTGGCCGGGATCACCTGCAAGCTGACGCAAAAGGCCGGCGTGGACGGTCGTCTGTTCGGTTCGGTCACGAATGCCGACATCGCGGAAGAACTCAACAAGCTCGGCTACAAGGTCAGCAAGTCGCAGGTTCGCCTGCCTGCGGGCCCGATCAAGACCGTTGGCGACAGCACGGTCAGTGTCGTGTTGCACACCGACGTGACGGTCGACGTCGCAGTGGCGGTGTACGGCGAGAGCGCCTGAGCGCCGCCGGGCCGTTCCCAAGGCGAACCGCCGGACAGCTACGAGGTGTCGGGGACAGAGCTCCGCACCGCTGCGCGGCGCTACGGTCTGTCGCCGAGGTCTCGGCTCCGCAGTGCGCAGCACGGAGGGTAGCCCAGTAAGCGCCGCTGCGGCATCACGCCGCGCAGGATGGCATCGCGCGCGAACCGGGCTCCGGTGAGCCGGCGCCATCCTGCCAGCCACCCCGGTGTTCACCGCGGTGGCTTTTTTCTTGTGCACCGTTCATCGAGAGATGACAACAGCTTGTGCACAGGTTTGTCATGACTTGTCCCCAGCTTCGCCTATCGACGTTGCCGGCGTCCGGGCGTAGCATCGGCCGATTCAGAGTCTTTCCATGTCCGCCGTACTTTCTTCTTTCGACAGCGACCGCATCGGCAGCAACGACAGCGCCGTTGCCCAGTTGCGCATCCCGCCCCACTCGCCCGAGGGTGAAGCCAGCGTGCTCGGCGGCCTCCTGCTCGACAACGATGCCTGGGACCGGGTGGCCGATCTGCTGAGCGATACCGACTTCTACCGCTATGAGCACCGGATCATCTATGCGGCGATCGGTACGCTGGTCAGCGCCGGCAAGCCGGCCGACGTGATCACCGTGTACGAGCACCTGCAGAGCCAGGCCAAGGCCGAGGAAGTCGGGGGGTTGGCGTACCTGAACGCGCTGGCGCAGTACGTGCCCAGTGCAGGCAACATCCGCCGTTACGCCGAGATCGTGCGCGAGCGGGCAATCCTGCGCAAGCTGGTCGGTGCCAGCGACGAAATCGCGACCGCCGCCTTCAATCCGCAGGGTCGGCCGGTGGTCGAAATCGTCGACGAGGCCGAACGCAAGATCTTCAACATCGGCGAGCAGGGTTCCCGGCTCAAGCAAGGATTCCAGGCCATGGACCGGCTGGTCGTGACGCTGCTCGACCGGGTGCAGGAGATGGCGGAGAACCCGAACGACGTGACCGGTGTTCCAACCGGGTTCCATGACCTGGATCGGCTCACGGCCGGGCTGCAGGCGGGCGACCTGATCGTGCTGGCCGCGCGCCCGTCGATGGGCAAGACGGCGCTCGCGATCAACATCGCCGAGCACGTCGCGCTCAACGAGGGTCTACCGGTCGCCGTGTTCTCGATGGAAATGGGAGCGTCGCAGCTCGCCGTGCGCATCGTCGGCTCCATCGGCCGGATCGACCAGGGGCATCTGCGCACCGGCCGCCTGAACGAGGAAGAGTGGCCGCGGCTGATCGAGGCGATCGAGAAGTTGCGCAGCGTGTCCCTGCACATCGACGAAACCGCCGGACTCACCACGAGCGAATTGCGCGCCAGTGCCCGACGCCTGGCGCGCCAGTGCGGTCAACTGGGCTTGATCGTGGTCGACTATCTGCAGTTGATGAGCGGCTCCGGCGGCTCGGACGAGAACCGCGCCACCGAACTGGGCGAGATATCACGCGGGTTGAAGATGCTGGCCAAGGAACTCAAGTGCCCGGTGATCGCCTTGTCCCAGCTCAACCGAGGCGTCGAACAGCGCCAGGACAAGCGCCCGATGATGAGTGACCTGCGCGAATCCGGCGCCATCGAGCAGGACGCGGACATCATCATGTTCATCTACCGCGACGAGTATTACAGCAAGGACGCCTGCAAGGAACCCGGCGTCGCGGAGATCATCATCGCCAAGCAACGCAACGGCCCGACCGGCGTCGTGAAACTCGCGTTCCTGCGCCCGATCACCAAATTCGAAAGCCTCGCCACCGGCGGCGTCGGCACCTACTGAAGCCTTGTGTGCCAGACCAAGGATTGCGTCAGCAATACTTGCTCTGGCACCAACATTTCGTAGCTGTCTGGCTGTTCGCCTTGTGTGCCAGACCAAGGATTGCGTCAGCAAGCCTTGCTCTGGCACCAACATTTCGTAGCTGTCGGGCTGTTCGCCGATCGCTTCGCGCCGACCACTACAGCACCTCGCTGGCGAAGTCGGCGAGCCGGGAGCGTTCGCCGCGCGCCAGCGTGAT
>JBDHRZ010000256.1:0-4913 GCA_039807845.1 Rhodoferax sp. | reverse complement strand
ACCACCGCGCCGATGCCGATCAGGCTGCCGTCGCCGATGGTGCAGCCATGCAGCATGACCATGTGGCCGACGGTGACGTTCTCGCCCACCGTCAACGGCTTGCCGATGTCGGCATGCAGCACGCTGGCATCCTGGATGTTCGAGCCGCGACCGATGCGCATGTGCTCGGTGTCGCCGCGCAGCACGGCACCGAACCAGACGCTGGCGTCCTGCTCCAGCGTCACGTTGCCGATCACCTGCGCACTGTCCGCGACCCAGGCCGACGGATCGATGCTGGGGACCAGGTCTCCCAGAGCGAATATTGCCAAGTCAGTCCTCCTGTTGCGGCGGATTGTATGGGTGCCGCGTGAGATACTTCCACGGACAACGCGGCGCGGCGCGGCGATCGACCGACCGACGCACCGGAAGGAGACTCCCAGCATGGTGGAACCAGGGCCACTGCAGCATGGCGGCGAGCGCATTGCGGCGTCGCTGCAGGCCCACGGCGTGCGCCATCTGTTCACGCTCTGCGGCGGGCACATCTCGCCGATCCTGGCGGCGGCCCGGGCACGCGGCATCCGGATCATCGACGTGCGCGACGAGGCCACCGCGGTGTTTGCGGCGGACGCCAGCGCACGCCTGTCGGGCCTGCCCGGCGTGGCGGCCGTCACCGCCGGACCGGGCATCACGAACACCATCACCGCGCTGAAGAATGCGCAACTGGCCCAGTCCCCGCTGATCCTGCTCGGTGGTGCCGCGCCCACCGCCTTGCAGGGGCGTGGCGCGCTGCAGGACATCGACCAGCGCCCGCTGGTGGCGCCACACGTGAAGCGGTTCGTCAAGATCCGCCGGGTGCGCGAGTTCGGGCCCGCCGTCGACGAGGCCTTCTGGCTTGCCGCCAGCGGCATCCCTGGGCCGGTGTTCATCGAATGCCCGGTCGACCTGCTGTACGACGAAGCGATCATCCGGCAGTGGTACGCCGACGCCTCGGGCAAGGGCCGATCCCCCGGCGAGCGCATGCTGCGCTGGTACCTGCGCCGTCACGTGGCGAGGATGTTCGCCGGTTCGCAGGCTGCCGTCGACGCGCGGGTGCGCGAAGTGCCACTGGCACCCCCGCCAGCGGCTGCCGTGGCGCAGGCACGCACGGCACTGGCCCGGGCCCAGCGCCCGCTGCTGGTGATCGGCAGCCAGGCGCTGGCCCGGCCTGGCGAGGCGCATCAGGTGGCGCACGCCGTGCAACGACTGGGCGTGCCGGTCTACCTGTCGGGCATGGCACGCGGCCTGCTCGGACGTGCGCACCCATTGCAGTTACGCCACCAGCGCCGCCAGGCGCTGCGCGAGGCCGATTGCGTGCTGCTGGCCGGGGTGCCGTGCGATTTCCGGCTCGACTATGGCGGTCACATCCGCCGCGACGCCACCCTGATCGCCGCCAACCGCAGCGGCAAGGAAGCTCGCCTGAACCGCCGCCCGAGCGTGGCGGCGGTCGGCGACGTGGGGTCGTTCCTGCGCACCTTGCCGGACGCAGGCGCCGATGCAGCGCAGGCCGGACGCTGGCAGCCCTGGATCGCGCAGTTGCAGGCACGCGACGCGCAGCGTGAGAGCGAGATCGACCGGCAGGCCAGCGTGCGCGGCGCATACGTGAATCCACTCGCGCTGCTGCGCATGGTGGAGCAGACCGCCGGCGAGCAGGCGCTGCTGGTGGCCGACGGCGGCGACTTCGTCGGCACCGCGTCCTATGTGCTGCATCCGCGCGCGCCGCTGCACTGGCTCGATCCGGGCGCGTTCGGCACCCTTGGCGTGGGCGCCGGTTTTGCGCTCGGCGCTGCCTGTTGCCACCCGCAGGCGGAGGTCTGGATCATCCTGGGCGATGGCGCCTGCGGCTATGGCCTGGTGGAATTCGACAGCTTCGTGCGCCACGGTATTCCCGTCATCGCCGTCGTCGGCAACGATGCCGGCTGGACCCAGATCGCGCGCGAGCAGGTGAAGATGCTCGGCACCGATGTCGGCACGGTGCTGGCGCGCACCGACTACCACCGGGTCGCCGAGGGCTTTGGCACCGAGGGCATCCTGGTGCGCACGATGGACGAGGTGCAACCGGCGCTCTCGCGCGCACGCGCACTGGCACGCAGCGGCAGGGCGGTGCTGGTCAATGTCTGGCTCGACAGGACCGAGTTCCGCGAGGGCTCCCTGTCGATGTAGGGTTGTAAGGTCGAACACGAGTGGAGGCATCACCATGGCAGAAGGCAAGCTGATCCTGGACCACATCCAGGATCATGCGACCAACAAGCGCGACACCGTCTTCCTCACCCAGCCACTGGGCGAGGGCAAGGTCGTCGACTACACCTGGGGTCAGACGCTGGACCAGGCCCGGCGCATGGCCGCCCACCTGCGCGGCCGCGGCATCGGACCGGGCAGCCACATCGCCATGCTGTCGAAGAATTGCGCGCACTTCTTCATCACCGAACTGGCGATCTGGCTCGCCGGCGGCACGACGGTGGCGATCTTCCCGACCGAAAGCGCCGAGACGATCCGCTTCGTGCTCGAACACAGCGACAGCCGTCTGCTGTTCGTCGGCAAGCTCGACACCTGGGACGAACAAAAGGCAGGCGTGCCGCCCGCCCTGCCCTGCATCGCGTTGCCGCTGGCGCCCGCGACCGGCTTCGATCGATGGGACGACATCGTCGGGCGCACCGAACCGCTGACGGGCAAGGTCACGCGCGGCGCCGACGAACTGGCGATGCTGATCTACACCTCCGGCTCGACCGGTACGCCCAAGGGCGTGATGATCACGTTCGACGCCGTGACCGCGGTAGGCAAGGGCTACAGCGACGACATCCGGATCCGCATGGCCGGCGAAGTGAACTGGCGGGTGCTGTCCTACCTGCCGCTGGCACACTCGTTCGAGCGTGCCGTAATCGAGACGACGGCGTGGTACAGCGGCCAGCTGCACGTCTACTTCGCCGAGTCACTCGACACCTTCGTGGCCGACCTGCACCGCGCTCGGCCGCACCTGTTCCTCTCGGTGCCGCGCCTGTGGCTCAAGTTCCAGCAAGGCGTACTGGCCAAGATGCCGGCCAGGAAGCTCGACTTCCTGCTCGGGCTGCCGATCCTCGGCCGGATCGTCGCGCGCAAGGTGCTCACCGGCCTCGGACTGGAGGACGTGCAACTGGCGGCCAGCGCATCGGCGCCGATCCCGCCCGAGTTGATCGCCTGGTACCGCAAGCTGGGCCTGAACCTGCTCGAAGGCTACGGCATGACGGAGGATTTTGCGTTCTCGCACCACTCGACCGAGAGCCACCACGCACCCGGATACGTCGGCATCCCCTACCCCGGCGTCGAGGTGCGCATCGGCGCCGACCACGAAATCCTGATCAAGTCGCCCGGCAAGATGAAGGGCTACTACAAGCGGCCCGACCTGGACGCCGAATCGTTCACCGAAGACGGCTTCTTCCATACCGGCGACATGGGCGAGCGACGCGCCGACGGCCTGCTCAAAGTGACGGGCCGCGTGAAGGAACTGTTCAAGACCGCCAAGGGCAAGTACGTCGCGCCGGCACCGATCGAGAACCTGCTCAACGAGCACCCGATGGTCGAACTCTCGATGGTCTCGGGAGTAGGCCAGGCCGCAGCCTACGCCATGGTGGTGCTGGCCGAGCACATCCGACCTACTCTATCCAGGCCCGAAGTCCGCAGCCAGGTCGAGACCGAGATGACAACGTTGCTGCAACGCGTCAATGCCCAGGTGGCGGACTACGAGCGGCTGCAGATGATCGTGATCGCCGGCGAGCCCTGGTCGATCGAGAACGGCTGCCTCACCCCGACCATGAAGATCAAGCGCGGCCGCATCGAAGCCGATGTCAAGGACAGGATCGCGGGCTGGTACGCCGCCAGGTCCCCCGTGGTCTGGGCCTGAACGCCACGCCGCGCGGACCCGTGAAGCCGCGACGACGCCATCGCGCAATACCGAGGAGCCAGTGAGCGCCACCGGACCGTTCCCAAGGTGCGCAGCACGGAGGGTAGCGCAGTGACCACGCCTGGCGCGAACGGCGCCGCCCTGCGCTGCCTGGTGGTCGAGGACGATCCGGACAATGCCGAACTGATTGCGCGTGGTCTGCGCGCGCTCGGGTTTGCCACCGAGATCAGCGGCAACGGCCCGCAGGCGCTCTCGCGTGCCGCCGACGAGGACTGGGACATCCTGATCCTGGACCGCATGTTGCCCGACGGCATCGACGGGCTGGAAATCCTCGCCACCTTGCGTCGGCTCGGCCGCACCGTGCCGGTGCTGGTCCTGAGCGCACTCAGCGGGCTCGATGAGCGCGTGCGTGGCCTGCGCGCGGGTGGTGACGACTACCTGACCAAGCCCTTTGCCTTCGACGAACTGGCTGCCCGCGTGGATGCCTTGCTGCGCCGCGCGCGACGCGAACCACAGCCACGCCGGCTGCAGGTGGGCACGCTGCAACTGGACTTCGTCGAGCGCCGGGTGCTGCGCGACGGGCAGCCGATCGCGCTCAAGCCGAGGGAATTCCGCCTGCTGGCCTACTTCATGATGCATCCCGGCCAGATCCTCACCCGCAGCATGCTGCTCGAGGCCGTCTGGGACTACCGGTTCGACCCGCAGACCAACGTGGTCGACGTGCAGGTCAGCCGGTTGCGCGCGAAGATCGACCCGCCCGGCATGACCCCGATGATCCACACCGTGCGCGGCACCGGCTACACGATGCACCCAGCCGCCGACACGCCCGCGACTGTATGAACGAGCGGACCACGCGCGCGCGCACACGCTGGATCTCGGCCGGATCGCGCCTGGCGCTGCATTACGGGCTGGTGGTGACCATCACCATGCTGGCCGCGATCACCATCGTGTACCTGCAGACCGCCGGCGTGATGTCGAAGACGACTCAGCGCGAGGTCCACGCGACGATGCAGAAACTCAA
>JBDHRZ010000255.1:0-4930 GCA_039807845.1 Rhodoferax sp. | reverse complement strand
ATCCAGCAGGTGTGGAACCAGGCCCGGTGCGACAGCAGCACGCCCTTGGGCTTGCCGGTGGTGCCGCCGGTGAAGTAGATGCCGGCGATGTCCTCCGGATCCACTTCGGCGCGCACCCAGGTCGGTGGCTGCGCGGCGAGCAGTGCGCCCAGGTCGAGGTGGTCTGGCGCCACCTGCTGCCCATCGTCGGCGACGCAGATGTAGTGCTGCACCGAGTCGAGCCTGGGTTGCATCCGGCGCACGCGCTCGGACAGCTTGTGGTGGTAGACCAGCACCTTGCAGCGCGCCTGCTGCACCATGGAGGCGAGGTCGTCGTCGGCCAGCAGCACGGCCAGCGGAACGCGGGTGGCGCCGATCTGGGCCACGGCGTATTCGCAGGCGACGTATTCGGGGCAGTTGACCATCAGGAACGCCACCCGGTCCAGCCGTCCCACGCCCAACGCCGTGAGCGCGCCGCTCAGGCGTGCGGCCTGCTCGCCGAGCGCGCGGTAGCTCAGTTGGCGTCCCTGTTGCGAGATCGCGACCGCGTCGCCGCCATGCAGCACGGCACGGTCGTACATCTGCCCGACGGTGAGCGTCATGCCGCCACCCGCTGGTGGAACATCATGGTGTAGTCTAACGCCATCACGACCTCGTCGCGCTGGTTCTTCACGGTGTAGAGCCAGGTCTGCACGCCGCGCGCCGGGTCGCGCGTGGGTTTTTGCTCCTTGATCAGTACCTCCACCGTGATGGTGTCGCCGAAGCGCACCGGCGCCTTCATGCGCATGTTGTCTGCGCCCAGCCAGGCGATCACCGAGTCGCCGCCAAAGCCGGCCTGCGCCACGAGACCGACCGCCAGCGCGAAGATCATCGGGCCGTGCACCAGGCGCTCACCAAAGCTGGTGGCCTCGGCGTAGACCTTGTCCATGTGCAGCGGGTAGAAGTCGCCGGTGAGCCCGGCCCAGTTCACGACGTGCGTCTCGGTGACGGTGATGCGCGCCGTGGTGTAGACCTCACCGACCTTGAAGTCGTCGCCGTACTTGCGTTGTGCCATGGCCGCACTCCGGTCAGGGCAGCGGGCGGAACTTGGGTAGCGTGAACTCGTCGTTCAGGCGCTCGAACACGACTTCGACCGGCTGCTCGCACTGCAGCTTTTCCGGGTCGCACTGCACGATGTTGGAGAGCATCTGCACCCCTTCGTCCAGCCGGATCACCGCCACCACGTAAGGCATGTCGGCGATGAACGCGGACGGGGCGTTGTTGTAGACCGTGGTGTAGCTGTAGATGCGACCGCGCCCGCTCGCCTGGCGCCAGTCGAGGTTGGTGCCGCCGCAGTGCGGGCACTCGATGCGCGGGTAGTGGATGGGCTTGTCGCAGTCGCGGCAATGCTGAAGCATCAGGCGTTGCTGGCGTGCGCCGTCCCAGAACGGCCGGGCCCAGGCCTGGACGTCCGGTGCTGGTTTGGCGGGTGTGGTGGTGTTCATGGTGTGCTCTCAGTCAGGGATGACGTTGCCCAGCACGGTGACCTGGGCGTCCATGTAGGTGCCGCCGACGGCGGTCTCCACCGCAAACCGGCAGTTCGGAACCTGGCGCGGGCCGGCACGGCCCAGGATCTGGCGCGCCGCCTCCACCAGCAGCGAGACCGAGCCACCGGCACCGGTGTGGCCCTTGGAGAGCATGCCGCCGTCGGTGGTGGTGGGCAGTTTGCCGCCTGGCCAGGTGTCGCCACGCAGGTGCATCGCGCCGGCCTCTCCGCGCGGGCACAGGCCGATTTCCTCGAACGCGATCAACTGGTAGATCGGGTAGGAGTCGTAGATCTCGGCCACGTCGACGTCGGCTGGCGTGATGCCCGCCTGCTCGAACGCCTGGCGTCCGGCGCGGGCCCAGCCGAAGCGCGTGAGGTCGGGTTCCTGGTGGTAGGCGAAGTGTGTCACCACGCCGCCTTCGCCCAGCACGTAGGCCGGCCGGTCGGTCAGGTCGCGCGCACGTTCGGCCGAGGTGATGACGAACGCTGCGCCGCCGTCGAACAGCATGTTGGACTGCTTCGCGCGCAGCGGGCTCGACAGCACCTTGGAGGCCATCACCTCCTCGATCGTGAGCGGCTTGCGGAAGGCGGCATTCGGGTTCAGTTCCGCCCATTTGCGGTTGGAGACGCAGACCGCCGCGAACTGCTCCTCGGTGGTGCCCGTCTCGTACATGTAGCGTCGGGTCGCCAGCGCGGCGACGCTGGAGTAGTGTTGTCCGTAGGGCACTTCCCACTCGGCCGAGATGCCGGCGGTGGAGAACAGGTCGATGCCGCCTTGCCCGGATACGCCGCTGCCGAACTTCTCGCAGTGCACGAACAGGATGTTGCGTGCGCGCCCGGTCTCGATCAGCGCACTGGCCATGCGCAGCGCGTTGGTGCTGGAAGATCCACCCGAGAACACGTTCACGTTGGCGGTGACCGATTTCAGGCCCAGTTCCTCCACCAGCCGGCAGGTGGTCAGTTCCGAGTTGAACTGAGCGTTGAACAGCGCGCTGGTCGGGATCACGAAGTCGATTTCGTGCTTGTTGATGCCGGAGTCGGCGATCGCCCGGCGCGCCGCGTCCAGCGCGAACTGGATCGCGCCTTGTTCCGGGTAGCGGCCGTTGGGGATCTCTCCCACGCCGACGATGGCGGTCTTGCCGCGTGCGTGCTTCATCTTCATGCCTCCAGGGTTGCGGTTGCAGGCGCCGGCCCCCATTCGCGAAGGTCGCTGCCGGCGTCGAGTTCGGGGATGCCGCGATGGTACTCGGGCATGATCTTCTCTTCGAAGTTGCTGCCCGTCATCGCGTCCACGCACATCACGGCGGACAGGGAGGCGCCGTCCACGCCGCCGCCCCACAGGCGCCGCCCGTACTGGTCGCCGGCGAAATACAGACCCTGGACCCAGGGCGAGCGCACGTCCGGGCGGTCCATGCCGACCGGGCGCCACAGGCCGTAGGCTTCCGGTGACGGCGTCCAGATGCAGAATTCGTTGTCGCGCTCCCAGTTCGGGAAGGTGCGCCGGGCCCAGTCCTCGCATAACTGGATCACGCGGTTGACGCGCTGCGGGTTGCGCATTTCCTCGTCGGTGAGGGCAGTGGAGAACAGGTACTCGCGCTTGCCTTCGGGGCCGCGCCTGGCGGTGCCCCCGCCCCAGGCGGTGAAGTCGCACATCACCATGTCGACCACGCCGATGAAACCTTCGTCGGGCCGCGTGATGCCGGGCATGTAGCAAAAACTGCCTTCCTCGATGCCGGCATCGGGGAACTGCGGGCGGCGCATGCCGTACCAGCCGGTGAGCAGTCCGGCGCCCCAGAACTTGTGTTTGAGCGTATCCACCCACTTTGCGGGGAATGCGTGTTCCGGCAGCACCTTGAAGATGTACTTGGGCGGGACGGTGCAGATGACCTGGTCGGCGCGGATGATGCGCTCGGTCTCATAGTCGTTGTCCTCGCCCTTGATGCGCACCCCGGTCACGCGCCCGCCCTCGATCAGCACCTCGCGCACCGGCGTGTCGCGCCAGACCTCGCCTCCGTGCGCGAGCACCACTTTCTCGAACTGCTGCGGGATCGCGATGCAGCCGGGTTCGTCGGCCGTGGCAACCGAGCCGCTCACCAGGTTCATGCGGATTTGCCCGGCGATGGCCATGTAGCCGAGGAAGTCTCCGGTGGGCGTCATGGCGGGCTCGGCCTGCGCCGTCTGCGAGGCCGCGAGCACCTTGATGTAGGCGTAGGCCTCGGGGTGCATGTTGCGCTGCTCCAGCCAACTCTGCAGCGGCGTGCGCATCAATTTCGCCATGTCCTCGAAGCTCGAAGTCGCCATCGCGGTGAGTTGTTCCATGGTGGAGGCAAAGCCCTCCTCGGACATCCAGGCGTAGGGCTTGCCCTTGGCGACCTGGTACTGCGCCGTCGGCTGGCCTTCGCCGTTCCACTGGACGAAGGCCAGTCCCTTGTTCACCGGCAGGTTGTGGTGGACCCCCAGGTGCTGCATCAGGTGCTGGACGCGGCTCTTGTTGCCCCAGAACAGGCCGTGGCCACCCGCTTCGAAGGTGCGCCCGTCCAGCAGGCCCTGCTCGAAGATCGTCTCGATGGAGGGCGCGCACTTGCCGAGATAGCAGTGCGCGTAGGGCAGCGACTTGCGAAACGCATGCGCGTCCATCTCGACGCCGTCGGCCACCACCTTGTTGCCCTTGCCGACGTAGGACAGGGTGCGACCGCCGATGAAGGGCGCGCGCTCGAGCACCAGCACTTTCTTGCCGTGATCCTTGGCGAGCAGGGCGGCGGCGCCCAGACCGGCGACACCGGCACCGATCACGATGGCATCGAATTTCTGATAGGCGGACATGCGATTCCTCCAATAGTGGACAAGGACACTGGGTCAACCCGACCGCGGCGCGGCGGAAGAACCCGAACCAAGTTTGTTTGGTTGCGTTACGTTAGCATAATTGATAGCGTTGAGCAAGTCGGAAAACCAACTTGTTCAACACAATCGAATCTGGTAAATTCCGCGACGGCATCCCGGCCCGGCGGTCGGCAGCCGGTGTACGACAGACAACCGACAGGAGCATGGAATGTTCGACTTGACGGGCAAGGTGGCGGTGGTGACGGGATCGAGCCGCGGGATCGGGCGCTCGATTGCCGAGTGCATGGCGCGCGCGGGTGCGAAGGTAGTGGTGTCCAGCCGCAAGATCGAGGCCTGTCAGCAGGTGGTCGATGCGATCCGCGCCCAGGGTGGCGAGGCCGTGGCGCAGGCCTGCAACGTGTCGGACAAGGCCCAGTTGCAGGGCCTGGTGGATGCGGCCATGCAGGCCTGGGGCCGGCTCGACATCCTGGTCTGCAACGCCGCGGTCAATCCCTACTTCGGCCCCATGCAGACCATGCCCGAGGACGCCTACGACAAGATCATGCAGTGCAACGTGAAGGCCAACTACCTGCTGTGCAACATGGC
>JBDHRZ010000254.1:0-4964 GCA_039807845.1 Rhodoferax sp. | reverse complement strand
AGGACAACTCGGACTTCGGGCCGCAGGACCGGGACGGGCCCCACACCGCCGACGCTGCAGCAGCGCCGGCGCCGGCCCCATCCCGGTTCGGCGACGGTAGCGGGTTCACCCATTCGCGCGCGCCGGTGATCGAACTGGTCGGCGGCATGACCGACGGCGAGATGGAGGAAGCTGCGATCCGGTTCGCCAACGGGGATGAGGCCGGAGCCGAGGCTGCGCTGCTCGAGGCCCTGGAACACCCGTCCGCCGGGCACGAGCAGGCGCTGCGCTGGGCCTGCGCGCTGCTCGACCTGTACCGCGCCACGGGGCGCCAGCAGTCATTCGAACAGGCCGCGATCGCCTTCGCCCAGCGCTTCGAACGCTCCGCCCCGGTCTGGTTCTCGATGCCCGAGGCGCTGGAAAGCACGCAGGCCGTCACGCCGGCACGCACGGTCCCCTCGCGCCTGCTGGTCGAGCCGATCTGGGCGAGTCCGGCCGATGTCGACGTGACCGCCGTGGACACCTTGCGGCTGGCCGTGGCCAACGTGGACCCGCCATGGTTCCTGGACTGGACGGCACTCGAGCGCATCGACCCGCAAGCCGTGCCCGCACTCGGTGAATTGTTCGCGCAGTGGTGCGAGACAGCAGTCGACCTGCGTTTTTCCGGTGCAGGCAGACTGGAGGCCACACTGCACGACCTGGCCCACTCGGGACGCCGCGAAGCAGGCCAGGTCAGCTGGAAGCTGCGCCTGGACGCGCTGCGCATCATGCAGTTGCAGGACGCATTCGAGCTCGCGGCGCTGGACTATTGCGTCACCTTCGAGGTCTCGCCACCGGCCTGGGAAGACGCCCGCTGTCTGTACCACGACGCGACCATCGCGGGCACGCTGACCGTGCAGGCCGACGCCACCCCGGACGACGGCACGGCAGTACGCGGCGCGCACGGTTTTGCACCGGCGGCAACGATCCAGATGGGGCTCGAACCGGTGCAGGCCTCGGTGGCCGAACTCTCCGGGACCATTCTGGGCGAGGCGACGACAGCGCTCGCTGCAGTGGAGCAGGCGCGCAGCGGGGCGCTGCGCCTGGTCGTGTCCTGCGCCAACCTGGTGCGGGTTGATTTTTCCGCCGCCGGCTCCATCCTGAACTGGGTGGCCGGCTTGCAGGCGCAGGGGTGCCAGGTCCAGTTCCGCGAAGTGCACCGCCTGGTGGCGGCCTTCTTCGGCGTGATCGGCATCAACGAACACGCCCGCGTGATGTTGCGGCCCAATTGAGGGCACGCTGCGGCCGGTGGCCGTGGCCGCGCGCACCACACGGGTTCGCACACTGGCGCACGATGGCGCACGAAACGACATGGAACAATTTCACGGAACAACCATCATCAGCGTGCGGCGCGCGCTCGCAGGCACGGTCCAGGTGGCAATCGGCGGCGACGGCCAGGTCACCCTGGGCAACATCGTCGTCAAGGGGACGGCGCGCAAGGTGCGCAAGCTCTACCACGGCAAGGTGCTGGCCGGTTTTGCCGGCGCCACCGCCGACGCGTTCACGCTGTTCGAGCGCTTCGAGGCCAAGCTCGAGAAGCACCAGGGCCACCTGGTGCGCGCGGCGATCGAACTCACGCGCGACTGGCGTACCGATCGGGTGCTGCGCCGGCTGGAAGCGATGCTGGCGGTCGCTGACAAGGACGCATCGCTGATCATCACCGGCAACGGCGACGTGCTCGAGCCGGAGAACGGCATCATCACGATCGGCTCGGGTGGCGCCTTCGCCCAGGCTGCGGCGCTGGCGCTGCTCGAGCACACCGAACTGGGGGCGGAGGACATCGTGCGCAAGTCACTCGCCATCGCCGGCGAATTGTGTATCTACACCAACATGCACCATACCATCGAGACCCTGCCATGAACCTGGCGCAAACCGCCCCCTCCACGGCCGACCCGGTGATGTCGGCGCTGACACCGCAGCAGATCGTCCAGGAACTCGACCGGCACATCGTCGGACAGGGCCAGGCCAAGCGCGCGGTCGCGATCGCGCTGCGCAACCGCTGGCGGCGCCAGCAGGTGGAGGCCGGCCTGCGCGGCGAGATCACGCCCAAGAACATCCTGATGATCGGACCCACCGGCGTGGGCAAGACCGAGATCGCACGCCGGCTGGCGCGGCTCGCCGGGGCGCCGTTCATCAAGGTGGAAGCGAGCAAGTTCACCGAGGTCGGCTACGTCGGCAAGGACGTCGACTCGATCGTCCGCGACCTGGCCGAGGTGGCGATCAAGCAGACGCGCGAAGACGCCAAGCGCGCGGTGCGCGAGCACGCGCTGGACGCGGCCGAAGAGCGCATCCTGGACATCCTGGTGCCGCCACCGCGCGGCGAGGAAGGCGGTCGCCGCGACGCCACCCAGCCCGAGGGCGCGGCGCGCCAGGCGTTTCGCAAGAAGCTGCGCGAGGGACAGCTCGATGCGCATGAGATCGAAATCGACCTGAGCCAGCCCAGCCCGCAGCTGGAGATCATGGGACCACCCGGCATGGAGGAGATGACCGAGCAGCTGCGCGGGCTGTTCGGCCAGCTCGGCGCCCAGAAGCGCCAGTCGCGCCGGCTGCGCATCGCCGAGGCGCTGCGACTGGTGCAGGACGAAGAGGCCGCCAGGCTGATCAACGAGGACGAGATCAAGGCGCAGGCCTTGCAGGCGGCCGAGCAGAACGGCATCGTGTTCATCGACGAGATCGACAAGGTCACCGCGCGCGCCGAAGGCGGCAACGCCGGCGAGGTGTCGCGCCAGGGCGTGCAGCGCGACCTGCTGCCGCTGGTCGAGGGCACGAGCGTGTCGACCAAGTACGGCGCGATCAAGACCGACCATATCCTGTTCATCGCCTCGGGCGCGTTCCACCTGAGCAAGCCCAGCGACCTGATCCCGGAACTGCAGGGACGGTTTCCGATCCGGGTGGAACTGCAGTCGCTGTCGGTGCAGGATTTCGAGTCCATCCTGACCCAGACCCATGCCTCGCTCGTGAAGCAGTACCAGGCGCTGCTGGCGACCGAGCAGGTCACGCTGGCGTTCCAGCCCGATGGCGTGCACCGCCTGGCGCAGATCGCCTTCGAAGTCAACGAACGCACGGAGAACATCGGCGCGCGCCGGCTCTCCACCGTGATGGAGCGTCTGCTGGAGGAAGTCAGCTTCGAGGCAAGCGAGTTGCGAGGCCGCACGATCGTGGTGGATGCCGCCTACGTCGACGGCCGTCTCGCCGAACTGAGCCGCAACGAGGATCTGTCGCGCTACATTCTCTGAACCTGGAAGCCGCAATCGACCGCCTGCAAGCGGCCCGCAAGGCGCGTGGATGCGTGCCTTGATCGGGGCGCATGCCCCGGTGCGCGCGCCGCAGCCGCAACGAGACGGTGTCGCGCATCAGAATGACTGGCCCTGCGCCCAGCCCTTGGTCCGGCGCGCAACGCGCACCGGACCACCGCGAAATCTGAAGCATTACCTTCACATATCGACGTAAGTCATTATTTTTGAATGACATTTGTGCTATTTCTTCATGCAAACACTTGCCTAAGTCGTTGATTTCATTGAAAAAATTGTGACAGACCGCGTTGCCGGACCGCCAAATGCTGGTACAGTGCAAAAAAATGGGTTTTAGTGGTAATTGGTGCCCTTCGGCTGTCCAATTGCCTGGCGTGCAACAACCGGGTGCTGTCGATCGTGTTTCAAGGGGCTTCATCGCTGAGTCTGGATGCCAAGGGCCGGCTGTCGGTGCCGACCCGGCACCGTGACGCCCTGGGCGGCGCCGACGGCGGCCAGTTGACGATCACGCGCCATCCGCACGGCTGCCTGATGGTGTTCCCGCGCAGCGAGTGGGAACAGTTCCGCGCCCGGGTCGCGCAACTTCCGATGTCGGCGCAGTGGTGGAAGCGCATCTTCCTGGGCAACGCCATGGACGTCGAGATGGACGCCACCGGCCGCGTGCTGGTCTCGCCCGAATTGCGCCAGGCCGCCGGCATCACGCGCGAGGCGATGCTGCTCGGCATGGGCAACCACCTCGAACTGTGGGACAAGGCCAGCTACGAAGAGCAGGAGGCCAAGGCCATGCAGGGCCAGATGCCGGATGTCTTCAAGGAATTCTCGTTTTGAGAGTCGCGCGTGAACGACGGGTTGCAGCACACCAGCGTCCTGTTGCACGAGGCGGTCCAGGCCGTACTCGGGTCGCAGGCCGCGCAGACGGCACGCTGCTTCGTGGATGCCACCTTCGGCCGCGGCGGCCACAGCCGCGCCCTGCTGGCACGCATGGGGCCCGGCGATCGCCTGGTGGCGTTCGACAAGGATCCGCAGGCCGTGGCCAGTGCCGCCGGCATCCGCGACCCGCGCTTTTCGATCCGGCACCAGGGCTTCGAGCATTTGGCCGAACTGGGCCGCGCCTCGGCAGCGGGCATCCTGCTGGACCTGGGGGTGAGTTCACCCCAGCTCGACGACCCGCGACGCGGCTTCAGTTTTCGCTTCGATGGCCCGCTGGACATGCGCATGGACCCCACGCGCGGCCAGAGCGTGGCCCAGTGGTTGGCACAGGCACCGGTCGGCCGGATCGCGGAGGTGATTCGTGACTATGGCGAGGAACGGTTTGCTGGCGCCATTGCAAAGGCGCTTGTTGCGCGCCGACAGGAACGGGGTCCAGTTGCAACCACCGGCGAACTGGCCCAGCTCGTGGCTGACACGGTCAAAACCCGCGAGCCGGGCCAGAACCCTGCAACGCGCACATTTCAGGCTCTTCGGATTTTCATCAACGCCGAGCTTGAAGCCTTGCAGGCAGCGCTGAACGCGAGTCTGGACGTACTGCAACCCCAGGGCATGCTGGTCGTGATCAGCTTCCATTCACTCGAGGACCGCATCGTCAAGCAGTTCATCGCGCGGCATGCGCGCGAGCAGGTCGACCGGCGCGTGCCGTTTGCACCCGCGCCGGCGCTGCGCCTGCGCGCCCGCGGGCGCGTGCGGCCTTGCGCGGAC
>JBDHRZ010000253.1:0-4965 GCA_039807845.1 Rhodoferax sp. | reverse complement strand
GCCAATGCCATCCTCTTCAAGCCCTCCAATCAGGACGTGATGTGGTGCTACGCCATGCGCTGTCCCATGAACTTCCGCCACAGCGAGGACTCCCAGCTCGTGGCCGCCTACAGCGCGGACAAGCCCCCGTCCGAGCGCCTGTACATCACCACCGGCGGAGGCCCGGGCATCATGGAAGGAGCCAATCGCGGCGCGCACGACATGGGCGCCGAGACGGTCGGGCTCAACATCGCGCTGCCGCACGAGCAAGAAGCCAACCGCTACGTCACGCCGTCGCTGAGCTTCAAGTTCCACTACTTCGCGCTGCGCAAAATGCACTTCCTGATGCGCGCCAAGGCGCTGGTCGCCTTCCCGGGCGGCTTCGGCACGCTCGATGAACTGTTCGAGGTGATCACGCTGGTGCAGACGCGCAAGGCCAAGCCGCTGCCGATCGTGCTGTACGGGTCGGACTACTGGTCGCGCCTGATCAACTTCGACGTGTTGCTGGAGGCAGGGACGATCTCGCCGGAAGACATGAACCTGTTCAGCCGCGCCGACACGCCCGAGCAGATCTGGCAGACGATCACCGCGTTCTACGATCTGTAGGCACCGCGGACGCGGCGGATCCGGCGCCAGGGTCGACCCGCAGCGCCAGCGCAAAGCGGGCGCTGCCGCCGACCACCAGCCCCACGAGCCAGAACAACGGGGAAATGCCGAGCGTCGCACCCATGCCGCCGAACAGCATCGGCATCGCAACGCTGGAAGCGTTGAGGATCATCAGGCGCAGGCCGAGCGCTTCGCCGTGGCGCGCATCGGGGGTGATCTGGTGCAGGGTGCTCATGACCATGGGCTGCACCGAACCCAGGGCGAAGCCGAGCACGACGGAGCTGGCGCCCATGGTCCACGCGCTGTGCATGAACGGATAGACCGCAAACACGGCCGCCGCAACGATCATCGCGCCGGTGATCACGACATGCTCGCGCAAGCGCGACGCGAACACCGGCATCGCCACCCGGATCAACGCCGCGGCAACGGCAAATCCGCCCAGGATGATGCCGATCACCGACGCACTCAAGCCCCGTTCATGCCCGAGCACGGGCAGTACGAAGGTGTGCACGTCCCAACACGAGGACAGGCACCAGTTGATCAGCAACAGGCGGCGCATCGTCGGCTCGCGCATCAGGTCCCAGGCGCGATGGGCGGCCCGGCCCGCCACCGCCACCGGCCGGCCGTGGTCCGGCACCGGGCGCACCCAGAACCAGGTGGCGACCGGCAGCATGGCCATGACCAGGAATGCCCAGCGAAAGCCCGCGGTGTCGCCGGCAGTCGCGCCGGCATGGTCGATCACCAGGCCCGCGAGCAGCGGGCCGACGAAGTTCGAGATGGCCGGGCCGCTTGCAAGCCAACTGAAGACGCGCTTGAGTTCGACCGGCCCGGCCGCCGCCCGGCCGACGTGGCGTTGCAGCGAGATCGAAACCGCCCCGGTCGCCGCACCGGTGGCAAGCGCACTGAAGCACAGCACCAGGAAGGTGGGAAACAGCACGGCGAGGCCGGCGCCGCAGGCCGAGGCCACGATGCTGATGACCACCGGACGCTTGAACCCGTGACGGTCCGCAAAGCGTCCAGCCGGCAAGGCCAGGAATACCGGCGCCAGCGCGAACAGCGCCAGCAGCACGCCCACGTCCATGGCACTGTGCCCCTCGCGCAGCGCCAGCAAGGGCGCAGCCATGCGGGTACCGGCCATGCAGGCGTGCACGCAGATCTGGCCACCGATCAGGCGAAAGAGATCAGCCGACTTCATCGGTGTCCGCTTCAGACGACGCGCCAGGGGCTTGCGCCAGCCAGGCCGCGCCCTGGTGTTCGGGAAGCGCCTCGACCTGGCGCAGCGCGCGGTCCATGGCGCGGCTGCGCGTGTGCGCCGACTCAATCGTCCTGAGGACCGTCTCGGTCTGGCTCTTCACCTTGGCCAGCACGTCGCCGAACTTGCCGAACTCGATCTTCACGGCGCCCAGCACGCGCCAGACTTCCGCTGCGCGCCGCTCCAATGCAAGTGTCCGAAAGCCCATCTGCAGGGCACCGAGCATCGCCAGCAAGGTCGTCGGGCCGGCCAGCACGATGCGCTGCTCGCGCTGCAACGACTCCATCAGCCCGGGGCGGCGCAGCACTTCGGCATACAGGCCCTCGGAAGGCAGGAACAGGATCGCAAAATCGGTGGTGTACGGCGGCTCGATGTATTTCTCGGCCATCGAACGCGCCTCCAGGCGGACGCGCGCCTCCAGCGCCCGGCCGGCCTGCTCGGCCGCGGGTGCGTCGGCGCGCCCCTGCGCGTCGAGCAGGCGTTCGTAGTCCTCGTTCGGAAACTTGGCATCGATCGGCAGCCACAGCGGCTGCTCTGCGCTGCCCTGCCCCGGCAGGCGCACCGCGAAGTCCACCGCCACCCGGGAGCCCGGCCGGGTGGCGACCTGCGCCGCGTACTGATCGGCCACCAGCACCTGCTGCAGCAAAGCTTCGAGCTGCGCTTCGCCAAAGATGCCGCGCGTCTTCACGTTGGTGAGCAGGTGCTTGAGGTCGCCCACGCCCTGGGCCAGCGACTGCATTTCGCCGAGCCCCTTGTGCACCTGCTCGAGCCGGTCAGCCACCTGCCTGAAGCTCTCGCCCAGGCGCGCATGCAGCGTCGCCTGCAACTTCTCGTCCACGGTGGCGCGCATCTCCTCGAGCCGCGCGGCGTTGCTCTCCTGCAGCCGCGCCAGTTGTGCCTCCAGCGTCTGACGCACCTCGGCCATGCGGCGCGCATTGCCCTCGCCAAGCTGCTGCAACTGGGTCGCCAGGGTGTCGGACAGGGTGTGCTGCAGCAGGGCCAGTTGCTGGCCAAACGCATCGATCTGCGCATTCTGGGTGCGCGTGGCCTGTGCGCCCTGAGCCAGCACGGCCTGCTGGAACAAGGCCATCGTCTGGGCCAGTTCCTGGCGTGCCTCGCGCGCGGAATCGGTGATCGCGCGCGAGAAGGCGCGCTCGAGTCCGTCGATGCGGGCCGCGCCGGCCTGCAACGCATCGAGCAACTGTGCGTGGTGGACGGCGCGATCCAGGTCCGCCGCACGCCGGCTGCGACCCAGCAGCAGCCACAACAGCACCGCGATGTTGAGGCCGATCAGCACGCTCGGCCACCAGGGCGATGACGAGACTGTTGTCAGCAACCCCATGGTTCAGCCGGTGGCGCCACCCGCACCCGGACCTGGCCGCACCACGTTGAGGGGCGTGCGGGCCCGGCCGCGGACCAGGTAATCGATCAGGTTGTCGGCCGCCAGTTCGGCCATCGCCAGCCGGGTGGCTACGGTGGCGCTCGCGATATGCGGCGTGAGGACCACGTTGGGCAGTTCCAGCAGGGCCGGATGCACCCGCGGTTCGCCCTCGAATACGTCCAGCCCGGCAGCAGCGATCTGCCCGCTGCGCAGCGCCTGCGCCAGTGCCGCATCGTCGACGATGCCGCCGCGTGCAATGTTCACCAGCACCGCAGTCGGCTTCATGCGCGCCAGTTCCGCCGCGCCGATGGCGTGATGCGACGCTGCGCTGTACGGCAGCACCAGCATCACATGGTCGGACTGCTCCAGCAGTTCTTCCTTGCTCACGTAGCTGGCACGGCATGCCGCTTCGACGGCGGCATCGAGCCGGTGGCGGTTGTGATAGAGCACGCGCATGCCAAACCCGAACGCCGCACGCCGCGCGATGGCCTGGCCGATCCGGCCCATGCCCAGGATGCCAAGCGTGCTGCCATGAATTTCCTGCCCGGCGAACATGTCGTAGCCCCAGCGGCGCCACTGGCCCGCACGCAGGAAGGCCTCGCTCTCGCTCATCCGGCGCGCCGCCGCCATCAGCAGGGCAAAGCCGAAATCCGCCGTCGTTTCGGTCAGCACGTCCGGAGTGTTGGTGGCAAGTACGCCGGCCTGCGTCATCGCATCGAGGTCGAAGTTGTTGAACCCCACCGCCATGTTGGCGCAGATGCGCAGCGTCGGACAGGCCGCCAGCAAGGCTGCGTCCACCCGCTCGCTACCGGTGCACAGGAGCCCGGCGGCGCCGCGCAACCAGGGCGCCAGTTCGGCGCTCGACATGGGCGCGTCGGGCTGGTTCGAGCGAATCTCGAAGTGTTCCTGCAAACGCAGCAGCACCTGCGGGAAGATGGCACGCGCAACCGCAACGAGTGGCCTGGTCATGCTCGGGATCGAATACTGAAGAACGGATTGTCTGGATTCTCGCGACGGTGGCAGCGACGCCGGCAGGCAGCCAAGCGCTCAAGCGGCCTGCGGGATGTCGAACACCTGGCGCAGGTAGGCCAGATAACGCTCGTCGTCGCACATGTTCTTGGACGGCGTGTCCGACAGCTTGGCCACCGGCTGGCCGTTGCAGCGCACCATCTTGATGACGATCTGCAGCGACTGGTAGCCCAGGTCGTTCGTCAGGTTGGTGCCGATGCCGAACGCCAGCTGACAACGCCCGTGAAAGCGCTGGTAGAGCTCGATGGTGCGCGGCACCGTCAGGCTGTCGCTGAAGATCAGCGTCTTGGTGCGCGGGTCGACCCGGTTACGCGCGTAGTGCGCCAACATGCGCTCGCCCCATTCGAACGGGTCACCACTGTCATGCCGCGCACCGTCGAACAGCTTGCAGAAGTACATGTCGAAGTCGCGCAGGAATGCGTCCAGACCGTAGACGTCGCTCAACGCAATGCCCAGGTCACCCCGGTACTCCTTGGCCCAGCTCTCCAGGCCGAAGATCTGGCTGTCGCGCAGCCGCGGCCCCAGCGCCTGGCAGGCCTGCAGGTATTCGTGCGCCATCGTGCCCAGCGGGGTGACGCCCAGCCGCATCGCGAACCAGACGTTGCTGGTGCCGGTGAGTTGCCCCGCCATGCCCTCCGGGCCGCCGGGACGCTGCACGGTGCCCAGGCGCGCGGTCAGCACGCGCAACACCTCCTCCTGCCAGGCCAGACTGAAGCGC
>JBDHRZ010000252.1:0-5003 GCA_039807845.1 Rhodoferax sp. | reverse complement strand
CTGCGCCGTGCCCCGGAAGGGTCGGGCAATTCCGCCCGGCAACCTTTCAGGAGTTCACCATGAACAACGCACTCATCACTGACGAACAGCGCATCGTGCTGCTGGCCAACGGCCGCGAATCCTTGGAGAACGCGGACTTCGATCCGGCGCCCGTGGTTAAGCTGTTCACGCCGGGCGGCGGCGCGACCTGGCTCCTGACCGAGATTGATCCCGACGACCACGATCACGCCTTTGGTCTTTGCGACCTGGGCCTGGGGATACCGGAAATCGGCTGGGTCAGCCTGGGCGAGCTGGCGACGGTGCGCGGCGGGCTGGGCCTGCCGATCGAGCGCGACCTGTCTTTCCGTGGCGAGAAGCGGTTGAGCGCCTATGCGCGCGATGCGCGGCTGGCCGGGCGGATCGTCGTCTGACCTCGCCCTTGGAGCGCCGCAAGGCGCTCCTTGCGCTTTCTCGATCCTCACAGGAGATCCATGCCATGAGCAGCCATCACGACTACATCATCGAAATCACCGCGCAGCACGATGCGCTCAAGCCCTTCGCGCCGGAGAACGGCCAGCCGCTGCGCTTCAAGATCGGTGACGCGGTGATCTACACCAACGAATACGGCGTGCAGTTCCGTCGTCGAGTCACCGGGTTCTACCGGCCCAGCGGGCTTTGTGGTCAGTATGCGCGTGGAGCGCGCTATCTGCTGAACTCGACTTCGCCGTGGGTGCCGGTCGCGCAATCCTGCCTGAGCCCTGACGACTCGGCCTGATGCCTTCGTGCTCCAGACGGTGCTCTGTGCGCGTTCTTTTCAAGGTGTCAGGAGCCAGCCAGCTCCCGACGCCAGTGCCACGACCAGAACGGGTGGCACCTTGCCGATGACCAGCAAGCCGAATGCGGCGAGCGCGAGCCCAAAATCCGTCCGATTCTGGATCGCGCTGGTCCACACCGGGTCGTACAGCGCCGACAGCAGGATGCCCACCACCCCCGCGTTGATGCCCGCCATCGTGGTCTGAATGCCCTGGCGGTGGCGAAGGCTCTCCCAGAACGGCAGTGCGCCCACGAGCACCAGCAAGGCCGGCAGAAAAATCACTCCCAACATCACCAGCCCACCCCACCAGCCGTGCAGCGGCCCCTGGGCCACCGCGCCCAGATACGCCGCGAAGGTGAACAGCGGCCCCGGCACCGCCTGGGCGGCACCGTAGCCTGCCAGAAAGTCGGCGTTGCTGACGGCACCGCTGGGCACCACAGTGGCTTGCAACAGCGGCAGCACGACGTGGCCACCACCAAAGACGAGCGCGCCGGCGCGGTACACACCTTCGAGCAAAGCCAGGACGGATGATCCGCTGACCGCCGCCCACAGCGGCAGGCCGACCAGGGGCAAGGCGAACAGCAGCAAGGCCACGATGCCGAGCTTGCGTGAGACGGGATAGGCATGGACCTGGCCACCGGCCGGCTGTGACAGCTTCAGTCCCCAATGGCCCAGTAGGCCCGCGACAACGATCGCGATGACCTGGCCCGTGGCCGATGGCAGGAACAGGGTCAGCAGCGCGGCAAGTATCGCCAGGGCGGCACGCGGGCGATCCGGGCAGAGCGACTTGGCCATGCCCCACACTGCCTGCGCCACGACGGCCACGGCGACGACCTTCAGCCCATGCACCCAGCCCGATTCGGCCAGCCCCTGGTATTGGGCGATGCCGAAGGCGAACAGGATCAGCGCGATCGCCGACGGCAAGGTGAATCCCGCCCAGGCCGCCAGCAAGCCTGGCCAGCCCGCGCGGCCCAGGCCCAGCGCCATGCCGACCTGGCTGCTGGCCGGGCCTGGCAGGAACTGGCACAGCGCGACCAGATCGGAGTAGCCGCGGTCATCCAGCCACCGGCGGCGTTCGACAAATTCCGTGCGGAAATAGCCCAGATGCGCGACCGGCCCGCCGAAGGAGGTCAGCCCCAGCCGCAGGAACACCAGAAAAACGCGCCAGGCACTGTCGTGCTGTATGGAGGTCGGCTCTGCCATCAAATGGCCTCCTGCCGCATGCGTTTGGACAGCGCCTCGGCGCTCTCCTTGCGCTCGCTATAGCGGTCCACCAGATAGGGGGCCGCATCGCGCGTGAGCAGCGTGAACTTCATCAGCTCCTCCATCACGTCCACGATGCGGTCGTAGTAAGCCGAAGGCTTCATGCGCCCGGCCTCGTCGAACTCCTGATACGCCTTGGCGACGGAAGACTGGTTGGGGATGGTGAGCATGCGCATCCAGCGGCCCAGTACGCGCATCTGGTTGACGGCGTTGAAGGACTGCGAGCCGCCCGAGACCTGCATCACCGCGAGCGTCTTGCCCTGGGTCGGGCGCACCGCGCCGACCGACAGCGGAATCCAGTCGATCTGGGTTTTCATGAGGCCGGTCATGGCGCCGTGGCGCTCGGGTGAGCACCACACCATGCCTTCGGCCCACTGCGTGAGCGCATGCAGTTCCTGCACTTTGGGGTGATCGCCCGGGGCATCGTCCACCAGCGGCAGGCCCGAGGGGTTGAACATGCGCGTCTCGCCGCCCAGCGCGCGCAGGATGAGGGCCGCTTCCTCGGCCGCGAGCCGGCTGTACGAGCGTTCCCGCAATGAACCATAGAGCAGCAGAAAGCGCGGCGCATGGCTGGCGCGATCGGGTGCCAGCAATTGCGCCGCGTCTGGTGGCTGAAACAGCGTCGTGTCGATATTGGGGAGGTCAAGGCGCAATTCAGACACGGCGGCCTTCCGTGTCGATCACTGGCTCGCCGTCTTCCTTGTTGAACGCGCCGCGCTGCGGCTGCGGCAGGATCTCCAGCACCGCTTCCGACGGCCGGCAGAGGCGCGTGCCCAGCGGCGTGACCACGATGGGCCGGTTGATGAGGATGGGGTGTTGCTCGATGAAATCGAGCATCTGCTCATCTGTCCACTTGGGATCGCCCAGGCCGAGTTCCGCGTAGGGCGTGCCTTTTTCGCGCAGCACGTCACGCACGCTAAGGTCGGCATCGGCCAGCAGCTTGACCAGCGTGGCGCGTGAGGGCGGCGTCTTCAGGTATTCGATGACCCTGGGCTCTTCGCCGCTGTTGCGGATCAGGCCGAGCGTGTTGCGCGACGTGCCGCAGGCGGGGTTGT
Source organism: Rhodoferax sp. (assembly GCA_039807845.1). Taxonomy (GTDB): domain Bacteria; phylum Pseudomonadota; class Gammaproteobacteria; order Burkholderiales; family Burkholderiaceae_C; genus CAISIP01. The sequence goes on along the minus strand of JBDHRZ010000252.1, from coordinate 1,892 downwards.
GATAGATCGTGATGGTATTCATGCCGTATTCCTTTGTGTGTTGCGCGGCGCCTGTTCGTACCAGCCGCGCGAGCGGTTGACCACGCGCACGACCAGCAGCATCACCGGCACCTCGATCAACACGCCGACCACGGTGGCCAGCGCGGCGCCGGACTGGAAGCCGAACAGGCTGATGGCGGCGGCCACGGCCAGTTCAAAGAAGTTGCTCGCGCCGATCAACGCCGAGGGACAGGCGATGCTGTGCTTCTCGCCCACCCGGCGATTGAGCCAGTAGGCCAGGCCGGAGTTGAAGAACACCTGGATCAGGATCGGCACGGCCAGCATGGCGATCACCAGTGGCTGCTGCAGGATGGCCTGGCCCTGGAAAGCGAACAGCAGCACGAGCGTAAGCAGCAGTGCGGCGATGGACAGCGGGCCGATGCGCGCGAGCGCGGCATCGAATGCGGCCTGGCCGCGCCGCAGCAATGCGCGGCGCCACATTTGCGCGAGGATGACCGGGATCACGATGTAGAGCCCCACCGAAGTCAACAGCGTGTCCCAGGGCACCGTGATGGCCGACAGGCCCAGCAGCAGGCCGACGATGGGCGCGAAGGCGAACACCATGATGGTGTCGTTCAAGGCCACCTGCGACAGCGTGAACACCGGATCGCCGCCGGTCAGCCGGCTCCAGACGAACACCATCGCCGTGCAGGGCGCGGCTGCCAGCAGGATCAGTCCGGCGACATAGCTGTCGAGCTGCTCGGCGGGCAACCAGTCAGCGAAGACCTGGCGGATGAAGATCCACGCCAGCAGCGCCATCGAGAATGGCTTGACCGCCCAGTTGATGAAAAGTGTCACGCCGATGCCGCGCCAGTGCTGCCCAACTTGGCCCAGCGCGCCGAAGTCCACCTTGAGCAGCATGGGGATGACCATCACCCAGATCAGCAGGCCGACCGGCAGGTTGACCTGCGCCACTTCCATGCGGCCGATGGCCTGGAACGCGCCGGGCGCGAGCTGGCCCAGGGCAATACCGCAGGCGATGCACAGCAGCACCCACACCGTCAGATAGCGCTCGAAGACGCTCATGGTCGAGGCGGCCGGCATGGAGGATGCCGATTCAGTCACAGCGGTCATGGGCGCCTCATTGCTTGCCGATGTCGCGCAGTTCGCGCTGCAAGGACATAGCGTCCAGACGCGCCAGCGGCAGCGACAGGAACAGTTCGATGCGGCGGCGCAGGGTCAATGCCGCGTCTTTGAAAGCCTTGATTTGTTGCTCTTCGGAGCCTTCGACCGCTGCCGGATCGGGTACGCCCCAATGTGCGGAAACCGGCGTACCAGGCCAAAGGGGGCAAACCTCGCCGGCGGCGTTGTCGCAGACGGTGAAGATGAAGTCGAACACCGGGGCGCCCGGTGCCGTGAATTCATCCCAGCTCTTGCTGCGGTAGCCGGTGGCCGGCATGTGCAGCCGCTCCAGCGTGGCAAGCGCCAGCGGATGCACCTCGCCCTTGGGGTGGCTGCCGGCCGACCAGGCTCGAAAGCGGCCCTGCCCCAGGTCGTTGAGGATGCCTTCGGCGAGGATCGAACGGGCCGAATTGCCCGTGCAGATGAACAGTGCGTTGTAGGTGGCGTCGGTGGTCATGGCATCAGCAATCGCAGTGGGAGGGTTCGGAGACTTCGCACACACCGCCCTGGCAGCAGTGCTCGGTCAGGTAGCCGAGCAACCCGTTCATGTGGGCGAAGTCGGCGCGATAGATGAGGTTTCGGCCCTGCTGCTCGATGGTGACGAGGCCGGCATGCGCCAGTTCTTTCAGATGAAAGGACAACGTATTGCGGGCCACGTCGAGTTGTTCAGCCAGCACACTGGGCGTCCGCCCTTCAGGGCCGGCGATGACCAGGGCGCGGAACACGCGCAG
>JBDHRZ010000251.1:0-5023 GCA_039807845.1 Rhodoferax sp. | reverse complement strand
CTGCTGCGTGCGCTTCACCTTGCCCGGTTTCGATGTCCAGGCGCCGCCGCGGCCCACCAGCCTGGACGATATGTGCGAGTGGCTGCTGACCGTGGTCGACCAGGTCAGTCCCGGCCTGCCGGTGACGCTGCTGCTGCACGACTGGGGTTGCGTGTTCGGTTATGAATTCGCTGCCCGCCACCCGGAACGGGTGTCGCGTATCGTGGCGGTCGACATCGGTGACCACAACAGTGCTGCGCTGCAGCGGATCCTGACGTTCCGGCAGCGCTGCATGGTCTTCGGCTACCAGTTCTGGCTCGCGCTGGCGGGCTCGCTCGGCGGGGGCCTGGGTGACTGGATGACGCGCTTCATGGCCCGCGCGCTCGGTTGCCGGGCCGAACCGTCCAGCATCGGCTCGCAGATGAACTACCCCTATGCGATGCGCTGGTTCGGCAGCCATGGCGGCCTGAAGCATCTCGCCCCGGTGCGCCCGCAGTGCCCGCTGCTCTACATCTACGGTACGCGCAAGCCGTTCATGTTCCATTCGCCCCAGTGGCTGGCCGACCTGTCGGCGCGCCCCGGCTGTGCGGTGCAGCCGTTTGCCACTGGCCACTGGGTGATGCTGCAGCAGTCGCAGGCGTTCAACCGCTGCGTGCGCGATTGGCTGACCGGAGCCAAGCCCGGCAGTTGAGGCGTGCGCTGACGCTCACGCGGCGCTGCGTTGCGCAGCGGGCAGCCGGTATTGCCCGCCGATCAGTTCGGGCCGTGGCAGGTAGGCGCGCAGGCAGAGGAAGAACCGGTCCGCTGGAGCGGGCAGCCAGTTCGCGCGTTGCACCGCATCGGCGGGTGCTGTGTGGGAGATGGTGAGCGTGAGGCCGCCGTCGGCGTCGTGTACCAGCCCGGTGGTCCGGTCGCCGATGGCGTAGCGCCCGATCGGGTTGTCCACCAGGAAACAGTCGCTCGCCCGGTACAGCGTGATCGACCAGAACGCGTCCACCGGCGGCAGTCGTCCGGGTTCGAAGCGGATCGTGTAGCGGTGTGCACCGCTGAGCAGCGCTCCGTCGGCGTCCGTTTCGCAACGCGGATACGCCGCCTCCCGGGTTTCCAGCGCGCCGATCGCCTGGCGTGACACGAAGGCACGCAGGAGCAAGTCGTCTCCGTAGTGCTGCCCGAGCTGGAACGGCTGGCGCCAGCCCGCCTGCCCGCTGCTGCTGCCGGTGCCGAACACGTCGTGCTCCGGGCTGTCGAGCAAGACTTGCGCCTGGGCGCAGGCGCGCGCGAGCGCGTGGCGTGCTCCCGAGCTGGGCGTCGCGCTCGCGGCCGGCCCGATGCCCAGCGCGCCGAACTGCGCGACCAGGGCTTCGTCGCGCGCGGGCGGCGGACAGATGCGCAGCGCGTCGTTCACCATGTCCAGGAATCGTTGCACCGAGAACGGGGCATTCGACGCGAAGCGGCTGTCGAAGTGCCGCGCCGGGCTGGCGCGACCGGCGCGCCAGTCGTCGAGCGTCTGCACGCGGAACTGGTCCTGCAAGGCGTTGACGGACGGCACGTCCTGCGCCCCGTCCACCAGGATGCGGCCGATCACCCAGACCCAGTCGGTGGCGCTGCGCAGATGGCGCGCGGGCGCCCGGTGTTCGGCCGGGACTTCGCCGTGCCAGCCGGGGCCGGACAGCAGCACCGAGCCGGCCGCGTTGCCGGTGGTGCGCGTGCCGACCGAGGCGAACGGGTTGGTGTAGTAGTCGAGCATCCCGAGCACGTAGTAGCGTGCGGCGGTGGCGGGCAGGCTGATCACCAGCGGTGTGGCGCTCAGGTCGAACCAGGCGTTCGTGTACAGGGTGTCGTTGTTGGGCATCACCACCCGGCTCGTACCGGCTGCGAGCAGCTTGCGCTCGTGCGTGAACAGGTTGCACCAGCGCTCGCTGCTCTCGGGGCTGGGGCCGGCGAAGCCCTGGCCCGGTGCCTTGCGCGCCGACGTGGCCGCGCGCATGCGTTGCATCTCGAACAGCGGCCAGCAGTAGATGCACGCCTGCAGCGCCAGGCTGTACAGGTAGTCGTCGCGCGCGCTCGTGTCGGTTGCGTTGGCGTGCATCAGGCTACCCTCCGTGCTGCGCACTGCGGGGCTGGGCGCCTTGGGAACGGCCCGTCGGCGTTCATGCGACTTCTCGCGCTGGTTCGGCGCAGCGCCGCAACGGAGGGATGCGCCAGCTGCGCGCTTCCTCACGCGGGCGGTACATGCGCAGGATCACGTAGAAGTTGCCTGCGGGCGCCGGCAACCAGTTGGCGCGGTCGTCCGGGGCCCGATGGCCGATCTCCAGCGTCAGTCCGCCATCCGGGTCCGGGCGCAGGCCGGGCGTGCGGTCGCCGATGGAGAAGCGCTGAAACGCGTTCGGGTACAGGAAGCGGTCTGCCGCGTACAGGGTGATGGACCAGAACGCGTCCACGGGTGGTAGATCGCCCGGTTCGAAACGCATCTGGTAGCGGTGCTGCCCATCGAGCTTGCTCCGGTCGGCGTCGAAGTCCCCCATCGCATACACGGCCTCGTCGCTGGCCAGGCCGCCCAGGCCCTTGTAGGTGGTCAGGGCACGGGTCAGGTAGTCGGTGCCGTAGCGTCCCAACGCGAAGCTGGCCGCCCACGGCCTGGCCAGATGGCTGCGTGAACCCGATTCGAGCAGCGCTGCACCGTCCTGCAGGCCGCGCACCAGCCCCTCACGCAGCGGCGCATCGAGGTGGTTCCAGTCGAAGGCCGTGCCGGCGACCAGCTTGCCACGGTTGAACCAGTGTGCCAGGCCGGCATCCGCAGCAGGCACCGTGGTACTGGCCAGGCACTGGCACAGGTTGGTGAAGAACGCGGCGGCCGTCTCCTCGGCCTGGCCCGGGCGTGCCGCGAGCGCTGCCATGGTGTCTTCGGGCGCACCGATCCAGTGGTCCACCGCCACCGGGCGGGTGCCGCTGTCGCTGCCTTCGGGGCAACTCAGGGCGATGTCGTCCTGCAGCGCTTGCGCTGCCCGGGCCTCGTCCGGACCGTCGCCGACCACGACCCGGCCGATCAGCCATACCAGGTCGGTCGGTGCGTGCAGCACGCGCATCCCTTGCGGCCAGTGCGACCCGCCCGGCGTGCCCGGCCCGACCAGCACGATGGTTTCGCCATTCGGGTCGCAATTGGCGGAGCCGGGGTTGGCGAAGTTGTTCGTCCAGGCGTCGTACAGCGCGAGCACGAAATAGCGACCGGCGTGGCGTCGGCTCGACGGCACGCGCAGCAGGCGTGCTCCGTTGGCCAGGTTGATCCAGCCGGTGCTGTAGAGCAGGTCGTTGGCCGGGGTGACGACATCGCGATCCTGCGCGGTGGCGGCACGCCGTACGTGCTGCAGGCGGTCGATGTCGGCGCGCCAGGCCGCCGCCTGCGTGCCGGCATCCAGGGTTTGCAGCCGGCACGTGCGCAGGGTTTCGACCAATGGATACCCCCAGACGAACGCGGCCAGGCCGATCGACTGTCCCAGCGCAAAGCGCGGTGGCGGCATCGCTTGCGCGGCGCTGGACGAGACGGTTGTGGCGTTGGCTGTCATGCGCTGGCTCCTGCAGTGGGACTGCGGCCGATGATGACCGCATCGACGGCGCTGCCGCTGCCCTGGGCGCGTGGCAGTGCGATGAATGGATTGATGTCGATGCTCTCGAGCGTGTCGCCGGCGGCCACGGCCAGTCGCGACAAAGCCACCAGGTTGGTGGCCAGGTGCTCCAGGTCGACCGGCGTGCGCCCGCGGGCGCCGCCGAGCAGGCCGAAGCCCTTGACGCTGCGGATCATGGCCATGGCCTGCTGCGGGCTGACCGGGGCCGAGTGCAGGGCCACGTCGCCCAACAGTTCGACGAACACCCCGCCCAGGCCGAACATCAGCACCGGCCCGAACACCGGGTCGCGGCGCGCACCCAGGATGCACTCCACGCCGCCCTCGATCATCGGTGCCACCAGTACACCGTCGATGCGTGCTGCGGGCGCACGCGCGCGCACCGAGGCGAGCATCGCCGTGCAGGCGTGCTGCACCGCGCCGGCGTCGCGCAGGCCCAGCGCGACTCCGCCGATGTCGGACTTGTGCAGGATGTCCGGCGAGACGATCTTCAGCGCCACCGGCTGCGCGAAGCGCTGCGCCGTCGCGGCTGCCGCTTCGGCGCTGGTGACCACTGCGTGGCGGCAGGTGCTGATGCCGGCCGCGGCCAGCGTGGCGAGCGCCTGCGGGCAGCGGTCGGCTGGCCTGTTGCGGTTGTGGTGGCGCGATGTCGGTGCGCGCAAACGCCTCGGCGAAGCCGGCCAGTGCGGCGAGCGTGCGCACGGCCTCCGCCGGCTCGCTGAACACCAGGCAGCCGTGCGATTCCAGTGTGTGGCGGTGCGCCGGCGTCAGCAGGGTGCTGAGCGCCAGCGGCCGGTCCGGGAAATCGTGCCTGAGCTTGACCACCAGGGATTCGATCAGCGGCCAGATTTCCCTGGAAGCGCCGGCCGCGGCCATGAATCCGATCCAGCTGCCATAGTTGCCGACTTCGAGCATCAGGCGTGCGGTGCGCTCGATCAGTGACAGGTCATTGGTGACCTGGCCGGTGATGTCGACCGGATTCACCGGATTGGCGAACGGAACCCATTGCAGGACCTCCTGCTGTGCCTGTGATGGCATCGGCCGCACGTCCATGCCGCAGTCATGCGCCTCGTCGGCCATCAGCACGCCTACGCCGCCGGACAAGGTGAACAGGCCGACGCTGCGGTTCGGCGGCAGGCGGGCGATGCTGGCGCTGGCCGCGATGCCGGCGACCTCGGCCGCGTCGCGCGCGCGGTGCACGCCGTACTCGCGCAGCACCGTGTCGTACACCGCATCGTCACCCGCCAGTGCGGCCGTGTGGCTGGCAGCGGCCTGGGCGCCGATCGCGGTGCGGCCGACCTTCACCATCACGACCGGCTTTTTTGCCGCATGCGCCGCGGCCAGAGCACGGCGTAGTTTGAAGCCGTCGCGGCAGCCTTCCATGTAGCCCATGATGACCTGCGTGTCCGGGTCGTGGGCCAGCC
>JBDHRZ010000250.1:0-5039 GCA_039807845.1 Rhodoferax sp. | reverse complement strand
GCCCCCAGGCGGCAGCGCCTGCGGCCTGGCCGCCGGCCGCCCGCGCCGCCTCGAACAGGCGCGCTGCGGTGCAATCCTGCCTGCCCGGCTCTGCGCTCACGTTGCGCCGGCGCAGCGCCAGGCGCTGGCCGTACTCCAGCCAGCGCAGTTCCTCGGCCCAGTTGCGCACCACCTGGCTGTCCGAGCCGATCGCTATCGGCACCCCGGCGCACAGCCAGCCGGGCAGGTCGGTGAGTCCGTCGCCCAGGTCGGCTTCGGTCGCCGGGCAGATCACGATGCCTGCCCCGCTGCGCGCGACCGCGTCGATCTCGGCCGGCGTGGCGTGGGTGGCGTGCACCAGTTGCCAGCGCGCATCCAGCGCAAGGGTGGCACACAGGTGCTCGATCGGCCTTTGCCCCGTGGCGCGCAGGCAGTCTTGCACCTCGCCGGTCTGCTCGGCCACGTGGATGTGGATCGGCAGGTTCGCGTCGCCCACCTGTTGCACGAGTGCGCGCATCGACTCCATGCTGGCCGCGCGCAGCGAGTGGATGGCGACCCCGCATTGCAGCAGCGCACCGGCGCGTGCCTGCATCGCGCGCACCAGCGCCAGCACGGTAGCCGGCGTACTGGCAAAGCGACGCTGGTCGTGCTGCAGTTGCGCGTGTTCGAAGCCGGCGCGCTCGTAGAGCACCGGCAGCAGCGTGAGCCCGATGCCGCTGCGCTGGGCCGCATCCGCCAGCGCATGGCACATGGTGGCCGGGTCGGCGTACGGCTGGCCGGACGGATCATGGTGCAGGTAGTGGAACTCGCACACCTGCGTGTAGCCCCCGCGCAGCAGCTCGACGTAGAGCTGTGCCGCCACGGCACGCATCTGCTGCGGCGTGATGCGCAGTGCCACGCGGTACATGCGCGCGCGCCAGGACCAGAAGTCGTCGGATTGGGTGGCACGGCGCTCGGACAGGCCCACGAACGCGCGCTGGAACGCGTGGCTGTGCGCATCCACCAGGCCGGGCAGCACCGGCCCGGGCAATGGGCGTGCGTGTGGCGGCGGCGTCGCCACGCCCGGCGTGACGCGGCTCCAGCGGCCCTGCGTGTCGATGTCGAGCAGCACGCCGGCCTGCCAGGCGCCGTCGATCCAGGCCTGCGCGGCCCAGAGGCTCTCAGGGGTAGGGGTCATCCGGCTACCCTCCGCGCTGCGCACGGCGAACTCGAGGCCTCGGGGACAGACCGTAGCGCCGCGCAGCGGTGCGGAGCTCTGTCCCCGACACGTCGTAGCGGTCCGGCCGTTCGCCTTGGGAACGTCCCGGCGGCTTGCTGCGTTCAGGCATCGGGCGTCCAGCTCAGCATGGCCTGCACCAGCGTGCGCAAGACCGGCACCAGGTGCGCCGCGCGCGCCGGATCCACCACGTAGGGCGGCGACTCCTGCATGTAGCAGCTCCAGCACATCTCGAGCTGCACCGCGTGCCGACCCAGCGCCGGCCGCCCGAACTGGCGCGTGATGTGGCCGCCCTTGAAGCGGCCGTCGACGACATGGGTGAAGCGGTCTTGGCCCTGCAGCACCTGCGTGAGCGCGCCGCGCAGGCCGGGCGCGCAGCTCGCGCCGCTGGCGGTGCCCAGGTTGAGGTCGGGCAGCTTGCCTTCGAACAGCCAGGGCAGCACCGAGCGGATGCTGTGCGCATCGAACAGGATGGCATGGCCGTGACGCGCCTGGATCCGTTCCAGTTCCGTGGCGATCGCGCCGTGGTAGGGCTGCCAGTAGCGCGTGCGGCGCCGGTCGATCTCCGCGGCATCGGGGGCCTGGCCAGGGCGGTAGAGCGGTTCCCCGGCGAAGCTGCGTGTCGGGCAGAGTTCGGTATTGTTGGCACCCGCGTACATCGGCACGTCGTCGGGGGCGCGGTTGAGGTCGATCAGGTAGCGCGACCAGCGTGGCACGATCAGCCCGGCACCGATCGAGGCGGCAAACGCATAGAGCTGGTCCAGATGCCAGTCGGTGTCCTCGACCTGCAGCGCGCGCGGCTGGTAGTGCGCTGCCAGCTCCGACGGGATCTGCGTGCCGACGTGCGGCATGCTGATGAGCAGCGGCGTCGTGCCCGGCGCCAGGGTGTAGATGTCGTTCATGCGGTGCGAGGAGTACCGCCGACGACCACGCGGCGGCAGGGATTGCGGCCGAACCAGTAGGCCAGTTCGTGCGGGTGCTCCAGCTCCCAGGCGGCGAAGTCCGCCCGCCAGCCCGCCCGCAGGCGCCCGCGGTCGGCCAGTCCCAGGGCGCGCGCGCCGATCGCCGTGATGCCCAGCACGGCCTCCAGCGGCGTCATGCGAAACAAGGTGCAGGCCATGTTGGCCATCAGCAGCAGCGACAGGTTCGGACTCGTGCCCGGGTTGTGGTCGGTGGCGAGCGCGATCGGGACTTGCTGCGCGCGCAACTGGGCGACGGGCGGCACCTGGGTCTCGCGCAGGAAGTAGTAGGCGCCGGGCAGCAGCACGGCCACCGAGCCGCTGGCACGCATGGCGTCCACGCCGGCGTCGCTGAGGTACTCCAGGTGGTCGCACGACAGGGCGCCGAACTCGGCCGCCAGCGCGGCGCCGTCCTGGTCGCTGAGCTGCTCGGCGTGCAGCTTGACCGGCAGGCCGAGCGCGCGCGCGGCGACGAACACGCGCCGTGTCTGCGCGGGCGTGAAACCGATGTGCTCGCAGAACGCATCCACGGCGTCGATCAGACCGGCTTCGCGCAGCATCGGCATCCAGGCGCACACCGCGCTGATGTAGTCGTCGCTCCTGTTCTCGAATTCGCTCGGGATGGCGTGCGCCCCCAGGTAGGTGCTGCGCACCGTCAGCGGCAGGCTTTGGCCGAGGCGGCGCGCGACGGTCAGGCAGCGAGCCTCGTGGAGCAGGTTCAGGCCGTAGCCGGACTTGATCTCGAGTGTGGTGACGCCCTCCCTCATCAGTGCCAGCGCGCGCGCGTGGGCTCCTGCCAGCAACTGGGCGTCGCTGCTGGCGCGCGTGGCCTCCACGGTGGAGCGGATGCCGCCGCCGGCACGCGCGATGTCCTCGTAGCTCGCGCCCTGCAGGCGCAGCTCGAACTCGCGCGCACGCTGGCCGCCGTAGACCAGGTGCGTGTGGCAGTCGACCAGGCCGGGCGTGACGAGGGCGCCGCCGAGATCGTGCTCGGCCACGATGGAAGCTCGCATCGAGGCCGGCAGTTCGCGCAGCGCCCCGACCCAGGCCAACTGCTCGCCTTGCACCAGCAGCGCGCCGCCCTCGACGAGGCCCTCGTCGCCGTCGGTGGCCAGGGTGGCCAGTCGGGCATTGCGCCACAGTTGCGTCGTTTGCATGCCTGCCGTCTCCTGCTGCAGTGTTTCGCGCGCGCTGGTGTTCATGGCGTGAACCCGAGCCACCAGGCGCTACCGCTGTCGCCTGCGTCGGGCGTGAAGCGCCAGCGTGCGCGCGGATCCACCTGAGCTTGCCACAGCAGGGTGTCGGCCGGCAAGGGGCATTCCCTGCTGCCGTCGCTCCAGTTACCGGCTGCGCCCGTATACAGACCGCGCATCTGCCAGGGCTCCTGCCATGGCTGATCGGCGCTGGCGCTGGTCATGCAGGCGCTGGCGCCGCGTGTCATCAGGTTGAGGTCCTGCGTGGCGCCGTCGAGCAGCACGCAATCGGGCGCTGCCGCGCCGTCGAAGCACAGTGCTTCGCTGTCGGGGCGCAGTTCACGCCGCACGCCCTCCATCGTCAACGCGACACCGGCGCCCCGCAGCACGGCGAACCAGCGCGTGACGCCAGGGTAGGAGGAGAACGGTCCGTCGGTGGTGACGTCGGCGCGGCTGATGCGCAGCCGCCAGCCGTCTTCACCGGGCCACACAAGCAGGGTGCGCGTCAACCCGCCGCCATTGCGCCAGGGCTGCGCAGGACACGATGCTGCCGATACCAGCACCACGTTCACCGGGCTACGCATCGGGCTACGCAACATGGATGCCTGCAGTGGCGCCACTCATGCGATCGCGGGTCGCGGGTGCTTGCGCGACTGCCTGGTGGGGCTCATGGCTTGAACTGCCCTTCGAGACGGTAGCGGCCACCCGGATGCACCAGCCGCACCAGGGTGATCGGGATATCGCGGTTGACGGTGCGGCGCACGATCACCAGGCAGGGGTCGTTGCCGGCGATGCCCAGCAGCCGGGCTTCCTGCGCCGTCGGCCGGCTGGCCTCGATGGTGTACTGGGCCTCCCACAGCGGGGCGACCGTCAGCAGGTAGTGGGTGGGCGTGGTCTGTGTGAAGTCGGTCTTCAGGTAGTCCGGCGCGCAGGCCGGGTTGACGAAGCGGTCCTCGCACTGCAGCGGGACGTCGTTTTCGTGGTGCACGATCAGCGTGTGGAACACCGCTGCACCCACCGGCACTCCGAGGCGCGGCGCCAGCGACGCGCTGCAGGCTTCCTCGCGTGCCAGGTGCACGCGCACCTCGTGGCGGTGTCCGCGCGCCGTGATTTCCTCGTGCAGGTCGCGAATCGTCAGCGTCGAGGCGACCGGCGCCAGGTGCGCGGCGTAGGTGCCCAGTCCCTGCACCCGGTGCACCAGGCCCTCGGTCTGCAATTCGCGCAATGCCCGCGTCACCGTCATGCGGCTGACGCCGAATTGCGCCACCAGTTCGGAGTCGGATGGCATCAGAGCCTCGGGCGGCCAGCGCCCGTCGGCCAGACCCTGCTTGAGCCAGGCCTTGACTTGCGCGTAGGGCGCGCGCGGCGCCGCGTCGTCGCGGCGGCCGACAGGGGAGGGCCGGTTCGGTGCCGTCATGCGTCGTGCGCTCCTGGTTCGGACAGTTGCAGTGTACTTGCATATACTTGTCTATGCAAGTACACTGCCGTCGTGCCGCATGGTGCGGCCCTGCCGTTTTCCAAGGAGCCACCATGTCCGATTCCGTCTCCGTACCCGCGCACGCCGGGCCGCGCCCGGTGCGAGCTCCGCGCGGCAGCACGCTGCATTGCAGGAACTGGCTGATCGAGGCCGCCTATCGCATGCTGCAGAACAACCTCGATCCCGAAGTGGCCGAGAACCCCGATGCGCTGGTG
>JBDHRZ010000249.1:0-5041 GCA_039807845.1 Rhodoferax sp. | reverse complement strand
CCCCGACCATCGGCTTCCTGAAATCGTCCGGTTGGTAGCCCATCGCGTAATACATCGATCGGTTCGGCGCGCGCGCCTTGCCTTCGGTGATATGCCTGCTGCGGGAGTTCGGTTCGACGGGTTGGTCTGCCATGGTGCTTCGGTTCGATGGTTGCGGGCTCGATGGCAGCGCGGCCGTGTCGATGGGACGGCGTGCCACCGCGCGCAAGTATCGATGCCGTGGACCGAGCCGTCCAATCGGCCGCGCCGGTTCCACGCATGCAGGATGGGTATGCCGCAATCGCGCGTGGCCATTGGGCACGCGTGACGGTCAGGCACCCCGGTCTACACTTGCCACGCAGCAATCCGCCGCCACGGGCAGGAGGGACAGACATGGACCTGCAGATTTCCGGCCGCAAGGCGCTCATCTGCGGCGCAAGCCAGGGAATCGGCCTTGGCTGCGCGCAGCTGCTTGCACAGGACGGCGTGAATCTGGTGCTCGTCGCGAGGAACCCGACCTCCCTGGAAGATGCCGCCCGGGGTCTGCGTGCCAAGTACCCGATCGAGGTCAAGACCATTACAAGCGACCTGTCGCGCCCCGAAGGCCGGCGCGCGGTGCTCGAACATTGCCCTGACCCGGATATCCTGATCCACAACGGCGGCTGGCCCGAGCCGAGCAGCGATTACCGCAACTGGACGCGCGCAGACTGGCTTGCCGCGATCGACTTGATGTTTCTCTCGCCGGTCGAACTCATCACCGGCGTCGTCGATGGCATGGCTGAGCGCAGGTTCGGCAGAATCGTCGCAGTGACCTCGCGCTTCGTGAAGGAGCCCAGACTCGAACTCGCGCTCTCCGTCAGCCCGAGGCTGGCGCTTTCCGGGTTCATGACGGCGATGGCGCACAAGATGGCACCGTACAACGTCACGCTGAATTCGGCCCTGCCCGGCATCATCGCGACCGACACGCAGCTGCAGCACGGCCGCAAGCTTGCAGCGCAGGCGGGAAAGAGCTTCGACGAAATATGGAAGGAACGCGCGTCGACCAACTCGGCCCGGCGCTTTGCCGACCCCGAGGAATTCGCCGCGCTGTGCGTGTTCCTCTGCTCCAGGCGGGCGGGTTTTCTCACTGGCCAGCACATTCTGTGCGACGGTGCGGGCTACCCGGGCGTGTTCTGACCATCTCGGTCATTTGCGCAGACGCCGCCGCGCTTGCCTGTCTGCCCAAGCGCAGGGTTTCGGCAGGCCGCGGCCGGCCTGCGGCACGTCACTCGCGGCATCAGGCGCTGCCGTCGAAGCCCCGGAGGAGGAAGCCGTGCAGCAGTGCATTGACCTGCTGCGAGGCCTCGATCTCCGGCAGGTGGCCGATGCCCGGCAGACGGTGCAGGCGTGCGTGGGGCAGCGCCGCGGCCAGCGCGACGACACCGGCGTGCACAGGGGCCACCTGGTCCTCGCTGCCGTGGTAGAGCAGGGTCTGTGCCTGGATGCCGGCGGCAAAGTTCAGCGGATCGGCCAGTCCCGAGGCATGACGCAACGGGCGATATCCCTGGGCGACGGTGGTCGTCAGCACCTGCATGATTTCAGCACGTACCGACTGCGGCGTGTTGCTGCAGCAGACGAGGTCGAGTACAGCACGCGCATAGGCAAACGCACCGCTGCCGTCCTCGAAGTAGCCGGCACGCCGCGCAGTGTTCTGCGTCTGTGCGTTCGCTCCGCGCCCGCGCGCGCCGGCCGATGCGCCGCTCAATGCCAGGCGCTGCACGCGCTCTGGATGGCGATGCGCGTAGACGAGCGCCAGCCCGGCGCCGAAGGAATTGCCGACGAGGCTGGCGCGCTCGATCTGCAGAGCGTCGCAGAACGCGGCCAGGGCGACGGCATAGTCGTCATAGGTGGGTGTGGCGTTGCGCAACGGGTCGCTCAGGCCATAACCCGGCGCGTTCCAGGCGATCAGCCGCAGCCCGCCCGCGAGCCCGGCGAATTGATGACGCCAGTAGGGCGCACTGGCGCCGGACCCGTGCAGCAGCAGCGCGGTCGGAGCGCCGGGGTCGCCTGCTGCCATGTAGCTGAAGCGGTCCCCGTCGAAGTGGCTGCGCGCATGCGCCGGGATTTCGACCGTCGCAAGCTCCGGCAGGTCCGGTGTCATGGTTGTCGTGAGCGTTGGCCTGGAGTCTGCGTGGCAGGACACGGTCAGTCGTCGAGCTTGATGTGGGCGGTGCGGATCAGATCCTCGTAGACCTGCATCTCGGAGGCGATGTGGCGACCGAAGTCCGCGCGCGAACCACCGACCGTGTCGGCGCCGAACTGGTCGCGGATGATGGCCTGGGCCGCCGGTTCGCGCAGCAGTTCGTTGAGTTGCTGGTTCAGCCATTCGGCGGTGGCGTCCGGCGTTCCGGCGGGAGCGTTCCAGCCGAACCAGAACGACACGTCGTAGCCCTCCACCCCGGATTCGCGCATGCCCGGCACGCCCGGCGCGTAGGTCGAGCGGCCGGCCGAGGTCACCGCCAGGGCACGGATCCTGCCGGCGTCGATGTGCTGCTTGATACCAGAGAAGGGATTGAAGGACACATGCGTCTCGCCCTTGACCACGCTCATGATCGCCTCGGCATTGGACTTGTAGGGTACGTGTGTGAGGGTCATGCCGGTCTTCTGCTTGAGCAACTCCATCGACAGGTGCGTCTGCGCACCCACGCCGAACGACGCATAGGACAGCTTGCCGGGGTTGGCGCGGTCGTAGGCGACCAACTCCTTGAGCGTCGTCGCCGGCACGGATGCGTTGCTGAACAGCGTGAAGTGGCCGCGGTGTGTCAGGATGATCGGGGTGAAGTCACGCTCCAGTCGAACCTTGTTTGACGGCTTGATCGACTGGATGATGGAAGCCGCCGAGGAAATGAACAGCACGCTGCCGTCAGCCGGGGCGGTCTTCGTGGTCTGGAAGGCGACCAGGCCTCCGGCACCGGGCTTGTTCTCGACGATCACCGTGCGGTTGCTGCGCTGTGCGAGCCCATTGGCGAGCGAACGCGCCAGGATGTCGCTGGCGCCACCGGGGACGTAGCTCACCACGAACCGGATCGTGTCGGGCAATGCCGCATCCGCAGCCCGGCCGAACGCCAGCGCGGCACCGCCGGCCGTTGCGGCCCGGATGAATCGTCTGCGATCCCATGTCTCGTTTGACACTGCTGCTCTCCTGTATCGAATGAAAGAATCCCGCCCCGGTGCATCTGTCAGGTACCCTGAACGGAGTGGTGCTGCGTCCCGGCTTCGCGCTGGCCTGCTGGCGCGCGCGGGCGCTCTGGAGCGGCCGCGAAGCGTCGGCGATGATGCTGGCCGAGGGTACCATGCAGGCAACTTCGCAGTGTCGGGAGGGTGAGCGATGCATGGAGCGTCTGCAACGGAACGTGGCAGCCAGTCTGGAGTGCCTGCGGCTCCGGTGGTGTTCGGCATGGACGACGAGTCCGGATCGTTTTCCCTGGACGAGGAAAACCTGGGCTTTCGGCTGGCCTTCGCGGACGAGCGCGATGCGCAGGGCTCCCCTCGCGTGCGCTTCCTGCAGTATCCGCGCGACGGGCGCAGGACCGACGAGCAGGTGATGGAGAACGTGCGCCGCCTGGTCGAGCAAGACCATGTGCTGGGGCTGGTGAACTGGGGCGGCACCTTGTCGGTGCTGGTGGCGCGTTATGCACAGGAGCGGCAGGTGGCGCACCTGTTTCCCCATACCGCGCTGGTCGACTCGGCTGGCCAGCGCTATGTGTTCACCTCGTTTCCGCGTTATGAGAGCGAGATACGCATGATGCTGCGCCACCTGGTGCAGGCCTGCGGCATGCGGTGCATCTGCGTCGTGCATGACCCCAACGCCTACGGGCAGGTGTTTCTGCAACACATCCGCGCGCACGCTGCCGACATGGGTTACGCCTTTGCCGGCTCCGCCAGCGTGGACAGCCGCAATCCAGGGGATCTGCAGCCACTGCTGGCTGGCTTGTTCGCGCAGCAGCCGGATGCGATCTTCATGGCACTCTACCCGGGGCAGGCGCAGGCGGTGATGCGCGCGAAGTCCGCGCTGGGCTGGCACGGTCGCATGGTCTGTGCCGGGCCGCTCACCGACGAGCAGTATCTGAACATGCCCGACGGCAGCGCCGAAGGCACACTGGGTTTTTGCTACTACCCGGACCCGCAGCGCAGCGATGCCCCGGGGGTGGTTGCGTACCGCGACATGATGCAGCGCCACCACCCGGGCCGTGCGTTGAATCGCTATTCGTTGTATGGCTACGCCTTCGGCCGCCTGATCCTGGCCGGGCTGCAGCGCGCCGGCGCTCACCCCACACGCGAGAGCCTGATCGACGGCCTGGAGAGCCTGTGCAACTGGGACTGCGGCGGAGTGTTGCCGCCGGTGACGTTCTCGCCAATGAACCACCACGCGCAGTACGCCGGGTTCATCGGCGAGTTGCGCGGTCGCCGCTTCGAGGCGCTCACACCATGGATCGTTCCATGAGGGTGGGGTCCTGCTTGGCGTCGGTCGCGCAGAGGTGGGGCTTGACGACGGGTGTTGAGCACTCAGGCAATCATTACCGTGGACGCAGGACTCCCCAGGCCTTCAGCCGTGCACAATGCGGCGCATGCTGATCCATCCTGCCATCGACCCGGTTGCCGTGCGGCTGGGCCCCATTGCCGTGCACTGGTACGGCCTGATGTATCTGGCGGGTTTCGGCCTGTTCCTCTGGCTGGGCCGGTTGCGGCTGCACCATGAGCCCTACGCATCGCTCGGTGGCCCGCACGGCTGGCAGCGGCGTGACGTCGAGGACATCCTGTTCCAGGGCGTACTGGGGGTGGTGATCGGCGGGCGGCTGGGTTACTGCCTGTTCTACAAGCCACTCTATTACCTGGCGCATCCGTTCGAGGTCTTCGCGGTCTGGCAGGGCGGCATGAGCTTTCACGGTGGGCTGATCGGTGTGATCGCGTCCATGGTCTGGTTTGCCCACGCGCGCCGGCGAGCGTTCTGGCAGGTGGCCGATTTCGTTGCGCCGTGCGTGCCCACCGGCCTGGCCGCCGGGCGCATTGGCAACGTCATCAA
>JBDHRZ010000248.1:0-5072 GCA_039807845.1 Rhodoferax sp. | reverse complement strand
CCATCCGGGCCGTGCACCGCGGCGAGTCGCGACTTTCGCCATCCATCGCCCGCAAGGTGATGGAGCAGTTCCGTCGCCTGGACATATCGGCCTCAGCGGCCGGCGTGCCAGCGTCGCCGCCTTTGCCCGCGGCCGCGTCTTCGGACGTGCCCGCCGCACGCGACGGCGCGGCCGCGCGGCACAAGGACTTGCACGAGCCGCTGACCGACAAGGAACAGCGCATCCTGCAACTCATCTCCGAAGGCAAGAGCAACAAGCAGATCGGCGCGACCGTGTTTTTGGCCGAAGGGACGGTGAAGAACTACGTCAGCCGCATCATGGAGAAACTGCACGCGCACAGCCGCACCGAACTGGCGGTGCGCGCGGTCCAGCTGCATGGCTGAAGGCCAGTCGTACGATGCGCATGGCCAGATTCCCGCGAGGACATGACCAGGCGCACTCCCTCGGACGGCATCGGCGCGCTACAGCGCGCTACAGTGCAGCCCATGAGTCCGCGCCTGCAACCGTCAGTCGCCCGGCCAGATGTCGCCGGCGCAGCACCGTTCCCTCGACCATGGCAAGGGCGCTGAAGCCGCGGACGCCGCAGGCCGCCAGGCCGCTGACCGCACTGGTGCTGCAAGGCGGCGGTGCACTCGGCGCCTACCAGGGTGGCGCCTATGAGGCACTGGCCGAAACCGGGCAGGAACCCGACTGGCTGGCCGGCATCTCGATCGGCGCCATCAATTCGGCGCTGATCGCCGGCAACCCGCCCGAGCGGCGCGTCGAGCGGGTGCGCGCGTTCTGGCAGCGCGTGAGCGCACACGTGCCCGGTACGGGCTGGGCTGGCACCGACGGTCTGCTGCGCGCCAGGGCCAACGACTGGTCGGCGGCCTGGGGCGCTGCGTTCGGCATCCCGGGCTTCTTTCATCCACGCCTGGATTTCCAGATGTTTGGCGGCACCGATCCACTGCCCAGCATCTACGACACGGCGCCGCTGCGCGAGACGCTACTCGAACTGGTGGATTTCGACCGCATCAACGACGGAGCGACGAGGCTTTCCGTGGGCGCGGTCGATGTCACGACCGGCAACTTCGTCTACTTCGACAGTTGCAGACAACGCCTGGGTCCTGAGCACGTGATGGCCAGCGGTGCCCTGCCGCCAGGCTTTCCGGCGGTCGTGATCGAGGGCCGGGCATACTGGGATGGAGGCCTGGTGTCGAACACGCCGCTGCGCCACGTGCTGGAGCACCTCGGGGCGCAGGACGCCACGATCTTCCAGGTCGATCTCTTCAGCGCGCGTGGTGCGCCGCCGCACACGCTGGCCCAGGTAGCCGACCGCGAAAAGGACATCCGCTACTCGAGTCGCACCCGTGCGCTCACCGATGAATTGCGCGAGCGCCACGAGACACGCAGCGCGCTGCGCGAACTTGCCGCACTGCTGCCCGCCTCGAGCCGCAGCGATGCGCGCGTGGCGCAATTGCTCGCCAGGCTCGGAGCAGACCGGGTCGAACCGACGGTGACGCTGGTGCATGTGATCCACCACCACAAGACTGCGGAGACCCAGACGCGCGACTTCGAGTTCTCCCGCGACACCATGCACCAGCATTGGGACGCCGGCCACGGGGACATGGCACGCTCGCTGCGGGCGCTGGCTCGCGCCGGAGCAGCGGACAGGCCCGGAGCATTTCGCGTATTCGACTACAGCGTGCCCGAAAATCGGGACTGATGCACGAACGCGCGTCGCTGCCACTGGCGCGCCGCGACGACACTCTTCACACGAAAGGAACCTCGCATGACTGCAACCACAGCAACCGACGTCCGCGCCAGCACCACGCTGAGCCTGGCGGGCAAGACAGCCCTGGTCACCGGCGCGGCCAGCGGCCTCGGCAAGCGCATCGCCGAAGTGTTCGCCGACGCGCGCGCGAACGTTGTGATCGCCGACCTGAGACTCGCCGACGCACAGGCCACCGCCGAGGCGATTGCCGGCAAGGGCGTCAAGACCCTGGCGCTGGCAATGGACGTGACCGACGAAGGCTCCGTCGACAGCGGCTTCGATCAGGTCCAGAGCCGCCTGGGCGCCGTGGACATCCTGGTGAGCAACGCGGGCATCCAGATCGTCACGCCGATCCAGGAATTCAAGTTCTCGGACTGGAAGAAGCTGCTTGCCGTGCACCTGGACGGCGGCTTTCTCACGGCGCGCGCGGCGGTGCGCCAGATGATCGCCTCCGGGCGCGGCGGCAGCATCATCTTCATGGGCTCCGTCCACTCAAAGGAAGCCTCCAGGCTCAAGGCGCCCTACGTCACCGCCAAACACGGCCTCGAAGGTCTGGCCAAGGTGGTCGCGAAAGAGGGCGCTGCGTACAACATCCGCAGCAACGTGATCTGTCCCGGCTTCGTACGCACGCCGCTGGTGGAAAAACAGATTCCGGAGCAGGCGCAGGCGCTGGGCATCAGCGAAGCGGACGTGATCAGGAACGTGATGCTCAAGGACACCGTGGACAGCGAGTTCACCACGGTGGACGATGTGGCGCAGGCCGCCCTCACCTTCGCCGCCTGGCCCAGCAACGCGCTCACCGGCCAGTCGCTGGTGGTGAGTCACGGGTGGTTCATGCAATAGCAACAAGAAAGGGGTCAGGTCTTGCCTTTTGCCCCCCTGTCTCGTCTTGCATCAGCGGGAGCAGGGGCAAAAGGCAAGACCTG
Source organism: Rhodoferax sp. (assembly GCA_039807845.1). Classification (GTDB taxonomy): domain Bacteria; phylum Pseudomonadota; class Gammaproteobacteria; order Burkholderiales; family Burkholderiaceae_C; genus CAISIP01. The sequence goes on along the minus strand of JBDHRZ010000248.1, from coordinate 2,393 downwards.
ACCCCCGGCTGCCTCCACGATCGCCCACGCAGGGGGGCAAAAGGCAAGACCTGACCCCCGATCGCCCACGGAGGCGCTGCCTATAATTGCCGCGTTTCGCCGGCCTGCGGGCGCGATCGCCGCAAGGGTTCCGTTCCTGCCCTCTCGATCCACCCGCCGAACCGGCGTTCCGTGCGGTGCTTCGTACTGTGATGCGCACGCGCGAGCCGGCAGCCGGGAAGGAGGGAAGGTGACGCCATGACAGCCAAGTCCGCCCTGCTCACGCTCACGCTGTTGCTCGCCTGCATCGGCGCGTCGCCGGTAAGCGCGGAAGACGGCACTGTCACATCGCTGCGCGGCGGCACACTGGAGCGCCTGGACAACGGCGGCTGGAAGCCGATCGCCGCCGGCCAGAAGGTGGCCACCGGCGAGCGGCTGCGCACCGGCACCGCTGCGGTAGCCGTGATCGAATTCCCGGCCGTCGGGCGGTTCGTCATGGGCCCGGCGTCCGAGATCGAGATGGGGCTGCAGCCGAAGGACTTCACGACGAAGATGAACCGCGGCGCGCTCTGGATGCAGTCGACGCTGCCCGCCGGCAACCGTGCCGCGATCAGCACGCCGATCGCCATCGCGGGAATCCGCGGCACCGCGTTTTCCATGGTGTTCGGTGAGCGTGAGCAGGCCGTCTGTGCCTGCACCTGCACCGGCAACGTGGAGGTCACCACGCCAGACGGCAACAGGCTCGACGTCCCCAAGGGGCAATACGTCGCCATCGACGCCGGCCAGTCCGTGCCCGCGCAGGCACAACCCTCGGCCCCGGTCCTTGCGCAGAGCGGCACCGTGTTCGATTTCTGCCAGACCTGCCACGTCGTGGGCGGCAACGGCAGGCTGAGGGCCGACTGGCGGCGGTGAGACCGACCGTCACGCCGATGCAGGGTTTCACGCATCGTGGCGCCTGAGTACCAGATAGTGCGAGGCGTTGCACTGGCATTGCTGGCAAGCACGCTGGTCTGGCTCGATCCGGGGGGACATCTGGGGGGCTTCGAGTCGCGCATGCTCGACGCCCGCGCCCGCCACTTCGCAACACCGTCGGCCCACACGCAGCGCATCGTCATCCTCGATATCGGCGAGGAATCCATCGAACGCCTGCGCCCGATCTACGGGCGCTGGCCCTGGCCGCGTTCGCTGCACGCAGAGGTGGTGCAGTACCTGGCGGCAGACGGTGCGGCCGCCATCGGCTTCGACCTGCTGTTCGCCGAACCGGTGACGCGCCGCGAAGTGGACCAAGAAGATTGGCAGGCGCTCGCCGCGCTGGCTCGAAGCACCGACATCCCCGAGGTGCGCGACGAACTCGCCAGGCGCATCGAAGCGCTGCAACCCGGCACCGCGGACCGTGAATTCACCCGGGCGGTGGCGCAGGCCGGCAATGTTTTCCACGCCGCAGTGCTGGATCCGGGCCGGCCCGCCGAGATGCCACCCGCCGGTGCGGCGACGAGGCAGCGCCTGGCGGCTGCGCCCGCGCCCGGGCAGGACCTGCGTGCCAGCGGCGCGACAGCGGCCATGCCACCTGCCGCGGATTCCGAGGCCGGCACGGCATGGCAGGCGATCCTGCCTTTTCCCGAACTGGCGCAGGCATCGCGCGGCATCGGCCACATCAATATGCTCCCGGACGCCGACGGCATCTACCGCCGCTATGCCCCGCTGTTGCCACTGGCCGGGAGACAGGATGCCTGGCCCGCGCTCGGGCTGGCGATCGCCGCGTGGGTCAAGGGCGTGCCGCCGGGTTCCGTGCGCCGCACGGACGATGGACTGCGCGTCGGCGATGCGGTGTTGCCGCTCGATGGCACGGGTAGCGCCCGCATCCGCTACCAGGGCGGCGTGGTGCAGCGCGCCGCCGATGGCCGCGAGACCTTCCAGTCCTTCTATCGGCACATTCCCTACGAACAGGTTCTGCAGACCATCGATCTGCGCGCTGCAGGACGGCAGGCTCCGCTGCCGGAGGGAGCCTTCCGCGATCGCGTCGTACTCGTCTCGGCGCAGGCGGCCGGACTCTCCGACCTGCGTGCCACGCCGTTTTCCGCAGTCACGCCGGGCATCGAAATCCACGCCAACATCATCGACAACCTGCTGGCCGGCCGCTTCCTGCACGCACCGCCCGCCTGGTCGATGTTCCTGCTCACGCTGGCCCTGTCCGTCGGCGCTGGCATGCTGGCAGGACGCTTGCGTTTTCGCGTCGGCGTGCCGTCCCTGCTGGCGCTGGCCGGCGGCTACGCAGGCACTGCGTGGGCCGCCTATGGCGCTGGCTGGGTGCTGCCGCTGCTGCCGCCGCTGGCAGCCATGGCGCTCACGCATGGTGGCACGCTGCTGGCCAGAACCGTCCGAGCGGAGCGCGACCGGCGCTGGCTGCGCACGGC
>JBDHRZ010000247.1:0-5092 GCA_039807845.1 Rhodoferax sp. | reverse complement strand
CACGACCCTCAGGCCGCCATGCCACTGAAGGTGAACTGGCCCGGCGCACGGATCGGATCGACGTCGACCTTGATCACCGACTTGGGCAGGAACCGGCCCTCCAGCAACAGCTTGGAGAGCGGATTCTCGATGCGCTGCTGGATCGCGCGCTTGAGCGGCCGGGCGCCGAACAGCGGGTCGAACCCGACCTTGGCCAGTTCCGCCAGTGCCGCAGGCGACACCTCCAGCGACAGGTCCAACCTGGCCAGACGCTGTTGCAGCACCCCGACCTGGATGGCCGCGATGGCCTGAATGTGCCTGGCATCCAGCGCGTGGAACACCACCGTCTCGTCGATCCGGTTCAGGAACTCGGGCCGGAAGTAGTTCTTCAACTCGCCGGTCACCGCCTCCTTGATATCGTCGCTGTCGCGGCCCACCATGCTCTGGATGAGTTGGGAGCCGATATTGCTGGTCATGACGATCACCGTGTTCTTGAAGTCCACGGTACGCCCCTGGCCATCGGTCAGGCGTCCATCGTCGAGCACCTGCAGCAACACGTTGAACACGTCCGGGTGCGCCTTTTCGACCTCGTCGAGCAGCAGCACCGCGTAGGGCTTGCGCCGCACCGCCTCGGTCAGGTAGCCGCCCTCGTCGTAGCCGACGTAGCCCGGCGGCGCACCGATCAGGCGGGCCACCGAGTGCTTCTCCATGAATTCGCTCATGTCGATGCGGATCAGGTGATCTTCCGAATCGAACAGGAAGTTCGCCAGCGCCTTGCACAACTCGGTCTTGCCGACCCCGGTCGGGCCGAGGAACAGGAACGAACCGGTCGGGCGGTTCGGGTCGCCCAGACCGGCGCGCGAGCGCCGGATCGCGTCCGCCACTGCGGAGATGGCCTCGTCCTGGCCGACCACGCGCTGGTGCAGGCGCTCCTCCATCAACAGCAGCTTCTCACGCTCACCCTGCATCAGCTTGGAGACCGGGATGCCGGTGGCGCGCGCCACCACCTCGGCGATCTCCTCGGCGCCGACCTGTGTGCGCAGCAGGCGCGGGGCCTCGCCCTCGGCTTTGTCCTTGGCGGACTCGTGTTCCTGCGCCTCCTTCAACTGGCGCTCGAGCACCGGCAGCCGCCCGTACTGCAGTTCGGCCACCTTGTTGTAGTCGCCCTTGCGGGTCAACTCCTCGATCTGCTGGCGCAGGCGGTCGATCTCTTCGCGCACGTGGGCACTGCCTTGCGCCTGCGCCTTCTCCGCCTTCCAGACTTCGTCCATGTCGGCGATTTCCTTCTGCAGCCTGGCGATCTCTTCCTCGATCAGTTCCAGGCGTTTCTGCGACGCCTCGTCCTTCTCGCGGTGCACCGCCTCGCGCTCGATCTTCAACTGGATCAGGCGCCGGTCCAGGCGATCCATCACCTCGGGCTTGGAGTCGATCTCGATCTTGATCTTGGCCGCCGCCTCGTCGATCAGGTCGATCGCCTTGTCGGGCAGGAAGCGGTCGGTGATGTAGCGATGGCTGAGTTCGGCCGCCGCGACGATGGCCGGGTCGGTGATGTCGACGCCGTGGTGGACCTCGTATTTCTCCTGCAGCCCGCGCAGGATCGCGATGGTCGCCTCCACGCTCGGCTCACCCACCAGGATTTTCTGGAACCGGCGCTCGAGCGCGGCGTCCTTCTCGATGTACTTGCGGTATTCGTCCAGCGTGGTGGCACCCACGCAATGCAGTTCGCCACGCGCCAGCGCCGGCTTGAGCATGTTGCCGGCGTCCATGGCGCCCTCGGCCTTGCCGGCGCCCACCATGGTGTGCAATTCGTCGATGAACACGATGGTCTGGCCCTCGTCCTTGGCCAGGTCCTTCAGCACGTTCTTGAGCCGCTCCTCGAATTCGCCGCGGAACTTGGCCCCCGCGAGCAGGGCCGCCATGTCCAGCGACAGCACACGCTTGCCCTTGAGCGATTCGGGCACCTCGCCGGCGACGATGCGCTGCGCGAGCCCCTCGACGATGGCGGTCTTGCCCACGCCGGGCTCGCCGATCAGCACCGGGTTGTTCTTGGTGCGCCGCTGCAGCACCTGGATCGCGCGGCGAATCTCGTCATCGCGGCCGATCACCGGATCGAGCTTGCCCAGCCGCGCGCGCTCGGTCAGGTCGATGGTGTACTTCTTGAGCGCCTCGCGCTGCTCCTCGGCATCGGCACTATCCACGCTCTGGCCGCCGCGCACGGCGTCGATCGCCGCCTCCAGCGCCTTGCGCGTCAGGCCGCTGTCGCGTGCGAGCTTGCCGATCTCCCCCTTGTGGTCGGCCAAGGCGAGCAGGAACAACTCACCAGCGACGAACTGGTCGCCGCGCTTGATCGACTCCTTCTCTGCCGCCTGCAGCAGGCTCACCGTGTCGCGTCCCACCTGCACCTGCTCCTGGCCCTGCACCTGGGGCAGGCGCTGCACGGCCGCCTCCGCCCCGGCCAGCAGGCTCGCCACATTGACCCCCGCACGCTGCAGCAAGGCCTTCGGACCGTCATCCTGGCGCAGCATCGCCACCAGCACATGGGCCGGTTCGATGTAGGCGTGGTCCTGCCCGAGCGCGAGCGTCTGGGCTTCGGAGAGCGCTTCCTGGAACTTCGTCGTGAGTTTGTCGATACGCATGGGGGATCCTTTGGGTTGACTGCGTATCAGCTAGGGGGGCCCGGCCGCATTTCAAGAGCCGTGCACACAACCGCCGTGCAGCCGGGTGCGCCCATAGAATCCGCCCATGCACGTGCGTCAGATGTCGATCAGCTACCTTGCTGAACAGGACCGGATTCTGGTGCGCGTGAACACGCAGGAGAGCCGCGAGCTGCAGTTCTGGTGCACACGCCGCCTGACGCTCGGTCTGGCGCCGCTGCTCGAACGCCTGGCCGCGGAAGCCGCAGCACGCCGCGGCGGCCCGGCCACAACCCACCTGGCCGCTGCCGACCCCGCAACGAAGAAGGCGCTGGCCGATTTCAACCGCAGCGAAAGCATGCGCAGCGCCGATTTCGCCACACCCTACCAGGTCGACGCGACGAACCAGCCCCTGTTTACCAGCCCGCTCCTGCTCACCGAGGTGAACGTCGCCCCGCTGGCAAACGGCGCGCTGCGGCTGCGCTGCGTGGAAAAGCTCGGCAGCGCACCGGCCCCGCGCACGTTCGAACTGGTGCTGTCGGAATCGCTCACGCATGCGTTCATGCACCTGCTCGAGCGCGCCGTCGCCAGTTCCGGCTGGCGCGGCGGCGCAGCAGTCCAGGCCCGGGCCGAGGACGCACCAGAGGGAAATCCAGCGCCTGGCTACCTGAACTGACGCAAGGCCAGCCAGGCGAGGGCGGCCTGCATGGGCGCGCCACCGGAACGCCCCGTCCAGCGGTCGGATGCCGCCGACGGGCGCGAGCAGGTGTTGGCGGCCTCGATCAGGCGTTGGCGGCGGCCTCGATGCCCCAGCGCCGCAGCGCCGCGTCGTCCGCCTCGCGCGCATCGACCCAGCGCGCACCGTCCGGCGTCTGCTCCTTCTTCCAGAACGGGGCCTGGGTCTTGAGGTAGTCCATGATGAACTCGCAGGCCTGGTAGCTCGCACCGCGGTGCGCTGCCGCCACCGCCACGAGCACGATCTGGTCCAGCGGCTGCAGCAGACCGACGCGGTGCACCACGCGACAGGCCAGGATGTCGAAGCGCCGATGCGCCTCGTCCAGCATGGAGTCGATGGCCCGCTCGGTCATGCCCGGGTAGTGCTCCAGTTCCAGCGCGGCGACCGAGACACCGTCGTGGCGATCGCGCACGGTACCGACGAAACTGCACACGGCGCCCACGCGCGCATCGTTACGGCGCAAGGCCGCAACCTCGGCACCCAGGTCGAAGTCGGCAGTCTGGATCGCTACACGCGGTGGCGCCATCGTGCAATTGTGGCAGCGCGCCTTGCTGAGCGCCTTATGGCATCCCGGCGCGGGCGCGATTCATATCGTCACAGGTTCTCACCCCTGCACCATGCGATTGACCTGGGTCGGCATCGGCGCCGGCCACCCGGCCTCCTTGCCCACACGCAGGATGGCCTCGTTGGTGTCGAAATAGACCTGCCAGTAATTGGCATTGCCCGTGTAAGGGCGCACCGCAATCACCGGCCCCATCAGGTTCAGGTCCAGCACGCTGATCTCGGGCGCCGGATTCGTGCTCACGTTCGGGATCGCCGCCACCGCTGCGCGCAGACGCTCGATTGCCTCGGCCGGATCCACACTGCCGGCGAGTTGCGCCTGGCGATCGACACGGCGCACCGGCAGCGCGGAGTAGTTGTGCACGGTATCGGCAAATATCTTGCCGTTGCCGATCAGCGTCATGACGTTGTCTGGCGTCACGATCGTCGTGCCGAACAGCCCGAGTTCGTGCACGGTGCCGGTGACCCCGGCGACGCCGACGAAGTCCCCCACCTTGAACGGCTTGAACACCAGCATGAAGGCGCCGGCGGCGAAATTGCCCAGCATGCCGCTCCAGGCCGCGCCGATGGCCAGGCCGGCGCCGGCGAGGATGGCGGCGAAGGACGTGGTCTCGATGCCGAAATAACCCAGGATGCCGATCACCAGCACCACGTTGAGCATCACGCCGACGATCGATCCGAGGTACTTCGTCAACGTGGTGTCGAGCCGGTTGCGGCCCATGATCGACTGCATCAGGTGCACCACTCTTGCGATCAGCCAGCGCCCGACGATCCAGAACGCGATGGCGGCGGCGATCTTGATGGCAAGATCGATCGCGGTGGTGGTGAGAAAGGTCTGTACTGTCTGCAAGTCCATGCTGTATCTCCTGTACGGCAAGCGCGAATTCTCTCCCCCGGGTGCATCCCCCGGGTGGTCGCAATGGTAAACATTGCGCCATGCGCAGGCGTGGCGACACCAATGCTGGGTGGCCCGCGCGCCGGCACGCGCGGCGCCAGCTCGGCCGTCAACCGCCCGTAACCGGGGGAAAGAAAGCCACCTCCGCCCCGTCGTGCAACGGCGTGGTCTCCTGGCCCATGCACTGGTCCACGGCGATGCGCAACGCCTTGCCGCGAGCCAGCGCCTGCGCATAGGGCGCACCGCGCGCGATGAGGGAATCGCGCAGGGCGGCGACATCGCCCGCGC